>WFSC01000176.1 GCA_015486185.1 Bacteroidales bacterium
ACTGTAAGGAGTGAGCTCGCGAAGCAAAGCTGAGCAATCCGCTACCGGCCAATCCCGGAATTTTTTTCCGGGAGTTTTTGCGACAGGTTCTTTTATATTTTTGCAATTATTTTCCCGGCTAACTAATCCTTCGTCCCGGGTATAGGAATTACGACGGATAAAAATGCCGGAAATAAAAATAATTGGTCGGTTGGCCGAGTGGTTAGGCAACGGTCTGCAAAACCGTGTACAGCGGTTCGAATCCGCTACCGACCTCACTAAAAAAACTCCTCCGCAGAGCGGCAGGAGTTTTTTATTTTCCCGGAGCACTGGCTTGCCTGCAGAGGACACGGGGAAATTAAAAGTTATTTCTTCATCAACAGCCTAAACAAATCCCGGGCTGTCTCCACATCAATACCTGTTTTCCGGGCCAGGTCTTCTATGTCCGGATCGCCTCCTTTATTGACAATATCTAGAACCATATGCATAAAGTTATTCAGTTGTTCTATTTCTTTTTTTTCTTCTTCAGATGATTCGACCGTGAACAATGTTTCGTATTTATTTAATGTAATTTTCCTTTTTAATATACGTTCCGTCACTATAAGCATAGAAGGATGTACCCTGACAAATGGTTTTTCAGAGAAATGAAAACCATATTTGTTTATGTTTTTTACAAGTGCCTGAAAACCCCGGTCTGTCATGGCGCTTAGCAATAATATTTTTTCATTTTCATCATAATAAGCCTGTGAAAAATGGGGTATTCCCCCTTTGCCTTTCAAAGATAACCGCCAGACCCCTGCATTGTACTCCTTCCTAAAGTTTCCGGACAGTCCCATTGTATCCAGTGTGTCCAGGTCATATTCAGCCATATTAATGACTATCTCATCTCCTTTATGAACAGTCACCGGATAGACAGATCCTGATAAAAGCATCATATAGGGTAGTGGATCATGCTCCACATCATCAAGGACTTCGTCGTCGTATTCAATTTCAGGATTAACTTCTGTGGCAAAAAAATAGATGTCATCAGGATCAAAACTACTATATGCTCCAATCGGCCCATAGGATTGCCAGCACAATCCGTTATAACCGATAAGATTAAACCACAGTCTCACACTTTGATTTTTGATAATATCAGTCACTCCGGGTGAATACAACAAATATTCCCCGCCGGTAAACACGTCTGTCATATTATAAAAGTTTTCAGCCGGTTGACCGTTGATAACGCTGAAGCTGAACTTCCAGGGTTGTAATGCCTGCCGCTCAAGGTAGTCTCTCTCTTTTTTCAGAAGATTATGCAGTGTGCTGTGATTCAGCATTTTTTTTATTAAGCCGTCTTTCTTAAAAATTTTATGTACAATAAATTGTGCTTTCAACAAATTCACCCACTCTTTCTGAAATTCACGCATTATGTGCATATAAGAAGCAAAACGACGGTTCATATCCCGTTCCAGATTGTACCGGGCAGCAGTATAATATAGCAAGAACTCATCAATGACAACTGAAGACATTTTGCTGTTTTCCTCACAGAGGGCTTTTATCTCCTTAAAATTTTTCATGACCTTCTATTTTGTCAGTGTCACACTTACCCTTTCCACTTTTCCCCCTACCGGAGGATTGATCTTGGATACTTTAACCGTAATCCGTTTGATCCCGTCCATTTCCTGATATATAGAATCTATGATACGCCCGGCAATATGTTCCATCAGCCGGGATTTTTTCTTCATCTCACGCTCCACGATCCTGTATGCCTGCTGATAATTCACTGCATCTTTCAGGCTGTCACTCTTTGAAGGCTTTCTCAAATCCGCTTCAATACACAGATCTACCAGAAATTTGTTCCCTACGATCTGTTCTTCCTTATAGTGCCCGTGATAGGCGTAAAATTCCATGTTTTCTATCTCGATCTTTCCCATAATCCCGATTTTTGCACAAATTAACCAATAATTATTTTGATTTGTTTCTGATTACTGGCAAATTTCCTGTTATTTTTGCAAACATAAATATCATCAGCACAAAAGAATCTTATCATGGATAAAAAAGAACAGAACAACGAAGCGGATAAGGTCAGGGAATCATTGAATTTTATCGAAGCTATCATTGAAGAGGATATCCGAAATAAAAAAAACGGAGGAAAGGTTTATACACGTTTCCCACCCGAACCTAACGGATATCTGCATATCGGGCATGCCAAATCGATCTGTTTGAATTTCGGACTGGCAGAAAAGTATCACGGCAAAACAAATCTCCGTTTTGACGATACCAACCCGGTCAAGGAAGAAGAGGAATATGTCAAATCAATCCAGGAAGATATCCGGTGGCTCGGATTTCGCTGGGAAGGGGCTCCCCGTTATGCTTCCGATTATTTTGACCAATTATACGAATGGGCAGAGATGCTGATAAAGAAAGGCAAAGCATATGTAGATGACCAGCCCGCCGCAGTGATCGCCGCTCAGCGTGGCACACCTACCCAGCCGGGGCTGGAAAGTCCTTACCGCAGACGCACTATTGATGAAAACCTGCGGCTCTTCAGGGAGATGAAAGAGGGCAAATATCGCGATGGAGAAAAAGTACTGCGGGCAAAAATAGATATGGCTTCTCCCAACATGCATCTCCGTGATCCTATCATGTACCGTATCCTGCATGAAACCCACCACCGTACGGGAGACAAATGGTGTATTTATCCGATGTACGACTTCGCCCATGGCCAGTCCGATTACATTGAAGGCATAACCCATTCCGTTTGTACTCTTGAATTTGAGGTACACCGTCCGCTGTACGACTGGTTTCTCGACCAGATCGTTACCGGCGACTACCGGCCCCGTCAGATCGAGTTTGCCCGACTTAATCTTAGTTATACGGTCATGAGCAAACGGAAACTTCTCGAGCTGGTGGAAAAAAAGATCGTCAATGGCTGGGATGACCCCAGGATGCCAACCATATCAGGTCTTCGACGCCGTGGATACACCCCCGGATCCATCCGCACTTTCGCCGACCGTATCGGGGTGGCCAAACGCGACAATGTGATCGACGTAGCGCTGCTGGAACACGCGGTACGCGAAGACCTGAACAAAAAAGCCCTGCGATACATGGTGGTGCTGAACCCGTTAAAGGTCACCCTGACCAACTATCCGGAAGATAAAACGGAACAACTTGAAACGGTCAATAATCCGGAAGATCCGGAAGCAGGTACCAGAACAGTTCCCTTTTCGCGTGAGATCTATATAGAACACGATGATTTTATGGAAGATCCGCCAAAAAAATTCTTCCGGCTCTCCCCGGGACGGGAGGTGAGACTGAAAAGTGCTTATATCATCAAGTGCGAAGAAGTTATCAAAAATGAAGATGGTGAAGTTATTGAGCTGAAATGCACCTACGACCCCGAAACACGAAGTGGCTCCGGCTCTTCACGAAAAGTAAAAGGCACACTGCACTGGGTTTCATCACCCCATGCACTCGATGTGGAAGTACGCCTGTACGACCGGCTTTTCAATGATCCCGATCCGGCCGGGCACAAAGATGCGGATTTCAAGGAATTCCTCAATCCGGACTCTCTTAAAGTTTTATCACATTGTAAAGCAGAACCTTCACTGGC
>WFSC01000177.1 GCA_015486185.1 Bacteroidales bacterium
AACTTTATTGGCAGCCACATAGATGCGTGTATGTGAATGGGAACTAATGATCAGTGGCGAGCTCCAGTTCCAACGGAACGTGAGTTCATCTTTTTTGGGTTGCGGTTTAATATCGACAGATTCTCCGCTTTTACGGTCATAACGAATACTGTTGCCATATTGCCATTCGGAATAGACAATATTGGGATCCCGGGGGTCAACGGCACACCAGAACCCGTCACCTCCTACGGTGATAAACCATTCGTCACTGGTAACGCCCTGTCGGCTGATATTACGGGAAGGTCCGCCGAAGGAATTGTTGTCCTGTGTTCCTCCATAAACATAGTAGAAGGGTTTGGAGTTATCGACAAAAACTCTGTATAACTGGGTTACCGGCAGGTTTGTTTTGAAGAGGTAGTTTTTCCCGCCATCGAAGGATTCATAGACACCGCCGTCTCCACCGATCAGAAAATGATTGGTGTGTTTGGGATCGATCCACATGGCATGATCATCCACATGTCGGTGGTTATTGCCCAGGTTTTTCCATGTTTTTCCGCCATCATGGGTAACTTTGGTAACCGTTTCAAGGCTATAGACCGTATTGACATCTTTTGGGTCACATGTTATTTCATTAAAATATTGCCCGCTGGAGGTATGGCTGCTCATTTTGGTCCATGACTCGCCCCTGTCAGTGGAGCGATAGAAACCTCCACCCTCGTCAGCCGCATCAATTTTGGCATATAATACGTCCGGATTGGCCGGAGAAATGGCCAGGCCTGTGCCTCCCATATCAACGGATGGCAGTCCTTTGGTAAGTTTACGCCAGGTTTCTCCGCCGTCGGTGGATTTGTAAAATGCGGTCTCCGGGCCTCCGGCGATGGCGGTATAGACGTGTCTGCGCCTTTGCAGGCTGGTAGCATACATGATTTCAGGATCGCGGGGGTCGATGGCTACATTGCTGACCCCGGTATTTTCACTGATATTTAATACTTTTTTCCATGTCTTGCCACCATCGGTCGTTTTATACAGGCCGCGGTCACCGCCGGGGCCCCATATCGAACCCTCTGCTGCTACAAAAACAATATCCGTATTTTTCGGATTGATGGCAATCACCCCGATCTGACGCGAGGCTTTTAATCCCATGTTTTTCCATGTTTTTCCCCCGTCCATGGTCTTATATACTCCGTTTCCATAGCCCAGATCCCGCTGGTAATGATTTTCTCCCGTACCCGCCCATACTACATTGGGGTTGGTAGGATCCATAGCCAGGCATCCAATGGAATAAGCACCGTAATGGTCAAAAACAGGCTTAAAAGTAGTCCCGTTGTTGGTGGTTTTCCAGATATGGCCGGCAGAGGTAGCTACATAATAAACCGCCGTATTTTCAGGGTTAACGGCGAAATCCGATATACGTCCCGAAGCAAATGCCGGCCCAATACTCCGCCACTTGAGCCCTGAAAAAACGGAAGAGCCCAGGGTGTCCTTCGTCTGTACATTCTTTTTTTCCTTCTTAGCCGAAACAGGCTGGAAAGAAAATAAAAAAACTGACAGGATCAATAAAATAAGAGAAGATTGCTTGTTCATTGGTGTGTGATTTTTAATTGGTTGTTCAATAGTCTCTGAAATTTGCAGCAAGTTACAAAAAGAGATAAAAAAAAGGCTGACAACCGTCAGCCTTTTTTTACAAAGATTCGTATTACCGGAGTACTATCCGTTTTACGATAGCATGGGAATTATTTTTAACACGGAGGAAATATAACCCCTTGCTTTGGTCCGTCAGGTCTATTTCTTCACGTGAAAGATTACTGTTGGTGAATTGTTTTGTGTAAACAACCTGTCCCAGGGTATTCATGACAGTAACCTCCAGGGTCCCGGTCATCCCTTTTATGGTGAGATAGAATATTCCGGAGGATGGATTCGGATAGACAACCAGACTGTTATCCCTGGTATTCTGATCTATGCCTGTCACGTCAGAAATATCATCAGCGCTTCTCGGATTCAGTTTGAATTTTCCATATGAGAAATTCATAACACCAGTCAGGTTATAGACGTTGTTGACAACAAAATCATTGGCAGCATCATAATGATAGAGGAAGTCGTCAACGATAAGGATACCTGATCCGTCATCCACGGAAACTTCACTGTGTCCCAGATTATTATCGATGCAGGTTACATGTTGGAATGTAACAAATACGCTTTCCCACATTTCATCACTGGCTTCTCCTGTGGTCAGTTCGACAGGGCCGGGGAGGGTGTTGCCGTGGCTAACAAGGACCAGATCCTTTATGTTCTTGATCTCGGTCAGATTATAATATTCATCCACCGTTCCAACAATAGTAACGCTGTCACCTATTTGTATGGTATCATGATCGGGATCATAGACATAAATACCGTTCCAGGCTTTGGCTGTATCCTGCAGGAAATAGCCTTTGAAGGCGCTCTGGTAGATATTCAGGGCAGTCACTATACCGGAAGTTTTTACCATTTGCCCTTTATAGGGAGAGTCGCCTGAAGCATCCGTGGTATATTGTATATCGTAAATCCCAACTACAGGTGGCTCGAATACCGTTACGGTAACTGTCCATACGACGGATGTAGTGCCATCTTCGGCAGTAACGGTATAGGTTACCGGATTGGTAAAGTCCTGTGCCACGTCTGAAGCCGGATCAACGGTAGCGCCTGCCGAGACTTCAATTGCCGGTATAAGGGCTGTAATATCAGTTTTGTAAGGCATTTCAACAGATACGGTGTGGTTTTCAGCATCTATTACTGCGTCGCCTGTCTGATCCGGGATGGAGAATGTCAGGATATCTGCATCGGAGCTGGGTGCGGATGCTACCGTTACGGTAACAGTCCAGTCTCTTGTTGTCAGGCCGTCTTCGGCAGTAACTGTAAAGACCACAGGATTGGTAAAATCAACCGTATCGCCTGAAGCAGGTACAGTAGTAGCGCCCGGAGCTGCCGTGATCACCGGTACCAGTGAATCGACCTGCGAAGCCACACTGTAAATCACTTCGATGTCTATAC
>WFSC01000178.1 GCA_015486185.1 Bacteroidales bacterium
TAAATTACTACTTAATTACACGAGCGTCAGCGAGTAAATTTCGTGAGCGCAGCGAACTAATGACTACTGAATGACTACTGAATGACTATTGTATGACTATTATTACAACCGTATGACAACCAACTCACCACCATGCCCAGACCTCTCCGTATCACACTGATCATTACCGGAAGCTTGCTGATCCTGGCCTGGTTTTATTTCATTCTGCCGGCATGGGGGTTCCCCTTTAACGGGAAGCGCCATGGCAACCCGCCCCTCACTCCTCCGTGGGCGCTGGAGTGCTGGCTGTGGGAGGATGATGTGAATACGGCAGCACGTGTGGATGAGCTGCTGCAGGGATATAAAGAACATGACATCCCTGTACGTACTATCCTCCTGGACAGTCCCTGGAGCCTGCGATATAACGACTATAAGGTGGATACGGTACGGTACCCGCATCCCGGCACCTGGTTCCCGGCATTACAGGACAGTGGATACCGGGTCGTATTATGGACAACCTGCATGGTGGACAGTTACAGCAAAGATACCAGGATCCGGCATTCGGAAGACTGGTATAACATGGCCAGGGAAAAGGGTTATCTGGCCAACAACGGGGCCCGGCTGAAATGGTGGAAAGGCAAAGGAGGGTTCATTGACTACACCAACCCGGAAGCCATGAAATGGTGGCACGGATTACAACAGAAGATATTCGACTATGGTATCGATGGCTGGAAACTGGATGGTACGGCAACCAGTTTTTGGACGATGATCGGGCCCGTCCCTCTTTTCTATGGAAAAACACATGACGGCCTTATGACTACCCGGCAATATATGGACCATTATTACCGGGATGAATACCGGTATGGTTTGACACAGAATCCGGAATTTGTCACTCTGTCACGGGCCATGGACCGGTTTTATCATCCGGAAGGATTTGCCCCCGTCGATGCCTCGCCTGTCAATTGGGTGGGCGATCAGGAACACTACTGGAAATCTGATGAACAGCCCGACAACAAGTACGAAAATAAAAAAGACATTGCCCTGAAAGGCATTCAGGGATTCGAATCGGCCATACACAACATACTGAAAAGTGCAAATAAAGGATACAATATCGTAGGGTCGGATGTGGCCGGTTATTCCGGCAGGGTCATCCCTCCCCGTCTCTATATCCGCTGGGCACAATTTTCCACTTTCTGCGGATTGTTTCTGAACGGCGGACACGGAGAAAGGGCCTTGTGGAAAAGGAGCGAACAGGAACTGAAGATCATCAGGGAATATGCCTGGTTGCATACCGAACTGGTTCCATATATGTATCATTATGTTGTGAAGGCACACAACGGAGGCCGGTTGTTGATAAAACCAATATCCGGAAAATACCAATACCTCTTCGGGAACAATCTGCTTGTTGCACCTGTCTATGAAGACCACCTGTCAAGAGAGGTCAGACTTCCCAAAGGAAAGTGGAGGTACTGGTTTGATGATAATAAAGTCATCAAAGGGCCAACAACTTTTACCCGAGATTATCCCCTCGATGAATTTCCCGTGTATATAAAAGAGGGAGCCATCATCCCCATGAATATTAAGAGATCCTACACCGGTATAGGTGATCAGGGATCCAAAGGGTACCTTACAATACTTATTTACCCTGAAAAGAATCATGAATTCACTTATTATAACCCGGAAAACGGATTAACCACTTCAATAAATGTTGAAGAAAAAGAGCATTTTGTAAAGATCACATTGAAAGGTGCGCATTTATCCCATATTTTGAATATTCATCTGCCTTCCAAACCAAAAAAAACAGAACTGGATAAGAAAATATTAACAGATTCGCCGGATTATTATTACCTTCATGAGCAAAATAAACTGATCATAAAAACAGACCACTATGACAATGGTATTTACGTTATTACAAAATAACGCTTCACATAATACTGATTTTATATGAACTCCTTATCCTTGATAGATTTATCTTAGAACAGCAGGGGCAGATAATTATCTGCCCCTTACATAAAACCTACTACCTATGAAAAATTCAAGAAGAACATTTGCGGTAGTGACTCTTTTCTGGGTCACATCTGTCTTCATTGTATTTACTGCCTGCACAAACAGCAATAAGGCCAATGAACAAGACAATGCAAAAACAACCTGGGCTGAAAAATTGGGTTTTCCGGCCGGGAAAAAGATCATTATCCTTCATGCCGACGATGCAGGCATGTGTAAAGAAGCCAACGAAGCGGTGCAGTATCTTCTGGAAAACAACTATATCCAGTCCACGTCGGTCATGGCACCGTGTCCCTTTGCAGATGACATGCTTAAATGGGCAGTCGCTCATCCTGATAAGGATGTTGGCATGCATCTTACACTCACTTCAGAATGGAAGACCTGGCGGTGGGGGCCGGTATCCGATCCTGACAGTGTTCCCGGTCTTATTGATCCGGAAGGAAAGCTATGGCATGAGGTCCCCGGTGTGGTCAGGCACGCCACTCCCGATGAAGTGGAAAGGGAGATCAGGGCCCAGATAAATAAGTCCATTGCCCTGGGACACCGGCCTACCCACATAGACACCCATATGGGTACCTTGTATGCCACCCCTGAATTTGCCCGAAGATTTCTGAAAGTAGCTATGGATTACAGGATCCCTGCCAATGCCATCGACCTTTCCGATTCGATCGTTGCCGCCCTGTTCAGAAAAGAAGGTTATCCCATAAACAAAAAAATGATCGGTCTGCTGGAGCATTACACCCTGCCCAAACTGGATTTTTTCGCCAGTGCCCCCAAAGGAAGTACCTATAAAGAGAAATTGGAAAACTTCAAGCAACTGGTCAGATCATTGAAACCCGGGCTTACCGAGATTATCTTCCATCCCTCGGTGGAAACGGAGAATCTGAAAACCATCACTAACTCATGGCAGCAAAGGGTGTGGGAATACAAGATGTTCTCCGACCCCGATCTGATCCGTTTTTTCAAAAAACAGGGGATCATTTTTACTAACTGGATCGGGATCATGGAAAGATTTAATAAGATACATACAAATCAAAAAAATGATCCTGCCTCTGCAAAGGATCAGGACGGATGGATATCCCTTTTTAACGGCAAAAATCTGGATGGTTGGTTTGTGCGGGGTGATGCAAAATGGAAGGTGGTGAACGGCGTACTGACCGGACAGACAGAAGGCGGCCAGGGTCATATCTATTCGGTTCCCGTTGCAAGCGATCTGGAGGTAAAAGGTTTGTTCCGAATCAACGATCTGGGTGGTGGTGCCAATAGTGGCCTTTACTTCCGTGCTAACCCGCCGGCAGATAACCCGGATGGTTTCCCGCAGGGATACGAGGCACAGATATGTAATAACCAGAAAGCTTTTACCGGCTGGCTGTGGAAACCGGGTAAGCCGACCGGAAAAGCGGACACACTTCTTACCAAAGATGGCGAATGGTTCCCGATGCGGGTTCGTGCCGTGGGCGACTCCATATGGATCCGGGTAAAAAACCGGCTGGTCATGAGGTATAAGGACGATGAATATAAAAAGGGACACTTTGCCATCCAGTGCCATAACAAAGGGATGACCATAGAGGCTAAAGACCTTTATTACCGGGACCTTACCAAAAAATAAAATCTACGTAGGCACGTAGCTATGTTATGATATACATATCATTAATATTTATCCAAATATACAGAATTAAAGGGTTGAAATATATTAAATTACAATTGTCAATTTCCAAATTCCAAATAAATTCCAATACTCAATTACCAATCAATAAACAAATATTTTTATAGTGAATATTGGGTATTGGTTATTATTTGTTATTTGGTGCTTGTGATTTGGAGTTTATGTCAAAGATATCAAGTTAATTTACAAACAGGGTGACTATATTCTGCATTATGATGCTTAAATTAGAACAGATCAAGGCTCCTACGTAGATTTTAAAAGCAGATTTTAAAAATAGATTTTAAAAATATTCTGATACTCTGATGATGAAGAAATATATTTCATATACTGTTACTTTATTACTGATATTGGTGCAGGTAACCGGATGTGCACAAAATGCCCGGAAACAGGAGACCCTTCCCAAACCTCCTCACGGTTATCCAAACGAAACTTTGCTTAAGGCAGCTTATGCCCTGGGTTTACTGAAACTTATCGATGCCAATCCGGAAGTACCTAAAAACCTGGCTGTTTACAAGGATATTGTTTACAAAACGGTTGACACTCTTTCACTGGGGCTGGACCTGTACGAAAAGAAAGGTTTGTCCAAAGCTGTTCCTGCTCTTATTTTTATTCACGGGGGTGGCTGGTCAAAGGGAAAGCGTTCTGATTACCTTCCCTATCTTATTGATTATGCGGAGAAGGGATATGTAACGGTAACCGTTTCCTACCGCTTATCCCGTGTTGCACATTTTCCGGCGGCCGTAGAGGACGTCAAGTGTGCAGTCCGTTGGGTACGGGCCCATGCAGCACGTTATCATATTGATCCTGACCGGCTGGCCGTGATCGGAGGTTCGGCAGGTGGACACCTGGCCCTGATGGCGGGCTATACCAATGATGATCAGTTTACGGGAAATTGTCCGGACACGGTCTCTGCCAGGGTGCAGGCAGTGGTAGATTTCTACGGGCCGGTGGACCTGACGACCGAATATGCCCGTAACCGGCACGAGACTTTAGGTTTTTTGGGGGAGACCTGGCAGGAAGACCCCGGACTGTTCAAAGCGGTTTCTCCCCGTTTTTACATCTCTCCGGATGATCCACCCACCCTTATCTTTCAGGGAACCATCGACAACCTGGTCCCCGTCAGGCAGTCTGACTCCCTGGACATTTGGCTTGACCGTGCAGGCGTACCCCATGAATACCACCGCCTGAAAGGTTGGCCACATACCATGGATGTAGCTAAGAAAGTGAATGAATATTGCCAATATTATATGGATATTTTTCTCGGTAAATATTTAGAACCTGTTAAATAATAACAGGAAAGGTGTCTATTTTTCTCTTGATTATTTCATATATCACTATTATTCCGTCATTTACGACATTCAACACTAATAAAATAAAAGACCTGTGTTAAAATATTTGAAGATAAAGTTAAAATAATACGGATAATCTTCAAAATATTTTTCTAA
>WFSC01000179.1 GCA_015486185.1 Bacteroidales bacterium
CCTTCCATACAGGAGGGAGAACATTCCGATCACGATCATTGAGTCATGGATCAAAGCGCCCACAGCACCCATACCAAACCTCCAGTTCCGGAACCGTAGCATGATATACAGGAACATGATGACCAGGGAGAAGAACACCGCCCACATGGCCTGGACCTTTATATCATAGGCTATGGTAGGTCCAACCGTCTGTGAACTTTGTTTATACTTTTCATTGAATGTTTTGATATCCACCTGATCACCAAGTAAGGGTTTTAATCCCTCATATAATTTTTGGTCAACCAGATTATCTGCTGATGGATCATCAATCATATACTGGGTGGTAATTTTCATTTGCCGGACATTCCCATAAACTTTTACTTCCGGAGCCTTACCAAAAACCTTAGCCAGATCTTTCTGGATATCCTGTGACGGATAAGCCTTATCAAACCGTACCACATAAGTGCGTCCTCCGGTAAAGTCAATCCCCGGACTCAATCCTCTGACAAACAAGGATACAATAGATATAAGGATGACTGTTCCTGAAATGGCATAAGCGAGCTTACGTTTTTCAATATATTTAAAATTCAGATTTGTAAAAGCTTTCTCCGTAATACGGGTGACAAAGGTAAGTTTGCTGTTTTTTTTCAGTGCTCTTTCAAAAACCAGACGGGTAATAAAAATAGCTGAGAATAAAGAAGTCAGGATACCAATAACCAGCGTAGTGGCAAAACCTTTGATAGGGCCGGTTCCCAGCACATACAGGATAACACCGGTGAGGAATGTGGTCACGTTGGCATCGACGATGGCCGAATAGGCATGTTTGTATCCTTCTGAAATAGCTTTCTTCATTCCTTTTCCGGACCTAAGCTCTTCCTTGATCCTTTCATATATCAGCACATTGGCATCCACCGACATACCTACGGTCAAAACAATACCGGCGATACCGGGTAAGGTAAGTACAGCTCCCAAAGAAGCAAGTACCCCCAAAATAAAGAAGACATTCAGGAACAGGGCCAGATCGGCTACCCATCCTGCCCGGGTACTGTAATAAAACACCATATAGGCAAGCACCAGAATAAAAGCTATTAAGAAGGAGGTAAGACCTGCATTGATAGCTTCTTTTCCCAAGGTAGGTCCGACTACAGCTTCCTGGATGATCTTGGCCGGAGCAGGCATTTTACCGGACTTTAACATGTTGGCCAGGTCTTTGGCTTCATCAATGGTAAAATCGCCCGTTATCTCCGAATTACCCCCTTTGATCTCGGAATTGACCCGGGGAGCGGAATACACATAATTATCCAACACGATAGCAATAGCCTTGCCTACATTTTCACGCGTCAGACGGGCCCATGTCTTGGCTCCTTCGGCATTCATAGACATGGTAACCTTGGCTTCTCCGGTATTCTGGTCAAATTCTTCCCGGGCCCCGGTAATTACATCTCCTGTCAAAGGAGGACGTCCGTCACGTGTGGTCACCTTAATGGCATGCAGCTCAAAAAGTGACTGTTGCGGATCATATTTATAGGGTTTAAAATGCCAGTAGAATCTTAGATTTCTTGGAAATATAGCACGTACCTGCTTCATATGCAGATACTTGTTCACCATTGCCGTATCCCTTGCATGGGCAAAGCCAACCACAGAACCAGGAATATATTTCCCGTCACGGGACGTATTGGGGATCAAAACAGCGAACAACGGGTTTTCTGTTTTGAATTCCTCAAGAGACTGGGGGGATTCCTTTTTCTTTGTAGTATCCGCTTCCAGCAATTTGATCAGAGAATCTGCAGAGGTAGTAGTATCATTTATATTGGCAGAGGTACTCTTTTCACTTTTAGCTGTAGTCTTTGTTTTTGCAGGTGCCTGGGATGATTTTGTCGTATCTGTCTTAACAGGTTTCAGTATCTTTTTCAATATTTCATTAGCCTGCATCAGATAAGGTCCTATTTCCGAGTTTTCATACGTTTCCCAGAATTCCAGGTCTGCCGTTTCCTGTAATAGTTTTCTCACCCGGGTAGGATCTTTTACACCGGGAAGTTCGATCATAATACGGCCCTGTGTGGATAATCGCTGGATGGTAGGTTGTACAACACCAAAACGGTCAATTCTGTTTGTCAGGATGTTATACGCATTGTCTA
>WFSC01000180.1 GCA_015486185.1 Bacteroidales bacterium
GATTTGTGCATGTCCGGGGTCTTTCCCCGTTAATAATGTGCAACGGGCAGGAGCACACACCGGAGAACCGCTATAAAAATCGGTAAATCGTATGCCGTTCTCAGCCAGTTTGTCGATATTGGGCGTTTGGATCTTTTCCTGGCCATAATAGCCTAATTCTCCATAACCAAGATCATCTGCCATGATAAAGACAATGTTGGGCGGTGCTTTACTGATTGAATTTTTTGCCCCGTAGGATAAAGAAGACATCAGAGCAACCATCAGGATAAAAAATCCTGATCTCAGGAAAAATAAAAAACCTTTTGTTTTCATGAATTGATCGTTTACAGGTTCTTAAATTTGTTTTATTAAGTGCCTATAAAGATACAGTCTATTTACCATATTCGGGACGACAGTGGTCATCTTTTTTAACTTTTCCCGGAAAGCATATTCCCCTGGAAAGGATCCTGGTATGCAATAGAAAAACATTATTTCACTTGTGGTGATCCTTTAATTTTCAAAACAATAACAGAAGCTATTTTATCCGGCGCTTTGGAAGAAACGGAAATGGTAACACCATTATCATTTGTAACAGTTTTCAGGTGCCTGTGTTTGTTGGAACTATGATCTTTCAGAAGATAGGCGTCCACAATCTTATTCTTCAATCCGGGAATGAACAGTTTGCCATCTTCAGGCCAATCGAAAACAGTCAGGTATAGCGTAGTACCTTCGGGAGTCGCTTTTTGTGTACACCTCCCCCAGGTTAGTTGTGTTTTAAATGGACCAGCGTGAGTACCATAAACAGCCTCTCCATTGACTTTAAGCCATGTCCCCGTTTCTTTAAGCCTTTGCACCTCAGGAGCCGGGATGATACCAGAGGCTTCCGGTCCAACATTCAGCAAATAGTTGCCTCCTTTGCTGGCAATATCCACCAGGTTATGAATGAGTGTTTCGGTGGATTTCCAGCGCTCGTCCCGGGCATTGTAACCCCAACTGTGATTGATAGTCATGCAGGTTTCCCAATCCTGGCCCGGCAAGCCATTAGGCGGAATTTTCTGTTCGGGCGTTTTATAATCCCCTGCACCTCTGAGTCGGTTATTGATGATCAGTGAAGGATCCAGGGTGCGCAGGTAGTGATACAATGCTTTCCCGTCTTCGGCTGTCCATCCTTTCATCCATCCTCCGTCAAACCAAAGCACTGCAGGATGGTACTGGTCGATCAACTCCTTCAATTGTGTTTTCATATATTTTATATAAGCCTCTTTCTTACCCGGCACGAAACTGGTCGGGTTATAAGTAGGATGTACCGGATCGGGTTTGGCTGCCTGTTGATCCGGACTATGCCAATCCATAATGGAATAATATACCCCGAATTTTACGCCGTACCTTTGACATGCTTTACTGAGTGCAAGAAGCGGATCTTTGTGCCAGGGCGTATCTTCTACCACATTGTATGAAGTGGCTTTCGTATTAAACATACAAAAACCATCATGATGCTTAGAAGTTATGACCAGATATTTCATGCCTGCCTCTTTCGCAATTTTAACCCATTCATCAGCATTAAACTTAACCGGATCAAATTGCCTGGCATATTCGGCATACTTGTCGCGTGGCATATGTGCTTTATTCATATACCATTCACCACTGGCAGGTACGGCATAAATACCCCAATGGATAAACATGCCAAAACGCGCGTTACGCCACCAGTCCATCCGCGTGTCGGATGACGTATGAAGCGTGTCAACATACGAAAAACCTGCAGGGCTAGTGACCCATTGTACGGTATTCCCGGATAATAACTTTGCAGAGGTCAATAAAAATATCATGGTGAAAATAATACCTCCATTTAATTTCCCTGACATACAAATTAAATTTCTCTTTTTCATGACTCATTAGATTACACGTTAAACAATAATAACGTGTAAATATAAGTATAAAATTACACCGTTATACGGTTATTTCATATCATTGAAAGCAATTATCAAAAAGAATCTTGTTATCCCATTGTCACAAAATTTTAACGAATTTTCATCATGAAGACAGTATAATTTTTGTGTTATATTTCCTACCCTGTCTCTTATA
>WFSC01000181.1 GCA_015486185.1 Bacteroidales bacterium
AAAACTTCCGTCGGACTGGGTATTGCTGTTACTTTCGTGCTTACCATTACTGTACCTGTGGATTATTTACTACAAAACTATCTGCTTAAGGCAGGCGCTTTATCATGGCTGAGCCCGCAGTTTGCCAATGTAAACCTGGAGTTTCTTTCCTTCATCATGTTTATTGCGGTGATCGCTTCCATGGTGCAACTCGTAGAAATGGTTGTTGAAAAATATACACCCGCCCTCTATACTTCCCTGGGGATCTTTTTGCCGTTGATCGCTGTGAACTGTGCCATTCTCGGGGGATCCCTTTTTATGCAGGAAAGGGATTATCAAAATATCTGGGAAGCTACCTCCTTTGGCCTGGGTTCCGGCATCGGATGGTTTCTGGCTATTGTCGGGATGGCTGCCATACGTGAAAAGATAAGATATTCAGATGTTCCCAAACCACTGAAAGGCCTGGGGATTACATTTATTGTGACCGGCCTGATGGGTATAGCTTTTATGAGTTTTATGGGTATTAAACTATAACATAATTTTTTGGGTAATGATCCTTTTATCAAATACAGTTCTGGTTATTCTGACGTCGGTCGTGGTCTTTCTGGTAGTGATCCTGTTACTGGTGATCCTTTTGTTATATGCCCGGAAGAAACTTACTCCCCAGGGAGAAGTGAAGATAACCATTAATGAAGAAAAGGAACTTACGGTCCATCCGGGTTCTTCACTGCTTACAACATTGGCCAATAATAACATTTTCCTGCCTTCGGCGTGTGGTGGCCAGGGGACTTGCGGACAATGCCGGGTTCAGATAGTTGAAGGTGGCGGATCAATTCTGCCTACTGAGACAGGTTTCTTTACCCGAAAGGAACAACAGCAACATTGGCGACTGGCCTGTCAGGTGAAAGTGAAGGAAGATCTTAAAATTCAGGTGCCGGAAGCAGTATTGGGTATAAGAAAGATGGAATGTGAAGTAATGTCTAACCATAATGTGGCTACCTTTATCAAAGAATTTAAGTTAAAACTGCCTGAAGGAGAGCATTTGAACTTTAAGGCAGGTGGTTATGTTCAGATCGATGTACCCAAAATAACCGTCGATTTCAAGGATATGGATGTGGAAGAGGAATACCGGGACGAATGGGATAAATACCATATGTGGGATCTGAAAATGATTAATACGGAAGAGACTTTCCGTGCCTACTCCATGGCAAATCATCCGGCCGAAGGAGATATCGTTATGTTGAATGTCCGTATTGCCACCCCCCCCTGGGACCGGGCCAGAGGAGCTTTTATGAAAGTTAACCCGGGCATATGTTCTTCATATATCTTTTCCAGAAAGCCCGGGGATAAAGTGATGGTCTCCGGACCTTACGGTGAGTTCTTTATCAAGGATACCGACCGGGAAATGATGTATATCGGCGGTGGTGCCGGGATGGCTCCCATGCGTTCCCATATCTTCCATTTGTTCTATACCATGAAGACAAAACGCAAAGTGACTTTCTGGTATGGAGCCCGGTCGAAACGGGAGATCTTTTATGAACAGCATTTTCGCGATATTGAAAAAAATAATTCCAACTTTAAGTTTACCATTGCCCTTTCCGAACCGCTTCCGGAAGATAACTGGACCGGTGACGTGGGTTTTATTCACCAGGTTGTTTATGATAACTACCTGAGTAAACACGAAGAACCTGAAGAGATCGAATACTATCTCTGCGGACCGCCAATGATGATTGATGCCGTGCTGAAGATGTTGTATGATCTTGGTGTTCCCGATGAGATGATCGCTTACGATGATTTTGGTGGATGATGAAACGTACCCTTTTCTTTCTGAGTATTCTGGTTTTGTTTATTGCTGCTGCATTTCTGCATTTCAGATACAGGCAGGCAGCCTTTATTGTGATCGACGGCTTTACGCAGGGTACTACTTATCATATCATTGTGAAACAGCCGCTCCGTAAAATGCTTACCGGCTCCACGCCGTTGATCCGGAAGGATGAGGTGGATTCCCTCTTGCACCGGTTTGACCTTTCCTTATCAATTTATGATCCGGAATCCATTATTTCCCGGATCAATAAAAATGATACAACCGTACGTACTGACCATTTTTTTAATACCTGTTTTAAGGCATCGCGGAGAATATACGAAGAAACAAACGGAGCTTTTGATATTACTGTAGGCCCGCTGGTCGATGCCTGGGGGTTCGGGCCTGAAGGGCCGGAGCCTGTGGATAGTACGAAGATCGATAGTTTGCTGCAGTTTGTCGGCATGGATAAAGTAACCCTGAAAGGAAACCGTGTGATAAAGAAAGATCCCCGTATCCTGTTGGATGTAAATGCTATTGCCCAGGGGTACTCGGTGGACGTGATGGCAGATTATATTGAGAGCAAAGGAATCCGTGATTATCTGGTCGAGATCGGAGGGGAATTGAAGGCCCATGGAAGTAAAGGATGGGGCAGCCCCTGGAAAATTGGCGTTGATAAACCATTGGAAAATAACAATATACCCGGCCAGGACCTGCAGATTATCCTGAGGCTGAAGGATCATGCCCTGGCAACATCGGGTAATTACCGGAAGTTTTTTGAAAAAAACGGGGTGAAATATGGTCATGAGATAGACCCTCATACCGGTTACCCGGCACGCAATCGCCTGCTTAGTGTTACCGTGCTTACGGATAAATGCATTATGGCAGATGGTTATGCCACAGCATTTATGGTAATGGGACTGGAAAAAAGCAAACAATTTGTGGAAAAACGAAAAGACCTGGATGCCTACTTTATCTATTCAGGGGAAAATGGCAGTTTCAAAACCTGGTCAACCAAAGGATTCGATAAACTGATCGAGCATTGACTAAAAACTATCTTTATCTTTGTTGTATTCAAGCAAGGCACACCCTGCACATCCGGCAAAATCAGACTTTCCGGACTGGCTTAATGCATCCATGGCATGGGGACAGACGATCCCCAGTTTTTTCATTCCGGGATTTTTAGCTATATCCGTAACAGGAAACCTGCGGGTGTGGGAAAATAATACCCTGATGCCCATGAAAAGAAAGGAAATGGTCACCACAAGAAGAGACAATATGATCAGTTTTAAGAACATGACCCGAAACATTAACATTATTATACAAAAGTAACAAAAAATCAGTATAACGGCTGAGGTCTTAGGGAAAATAATGAATTTTATTTGCTGGATATCATTTCTTTCTGCATTTAGCCATTTTTCTGTTTTTTATTTCTTTTAAGTAAATATTTCAGATTATCATCAAAATAGGGCGGATGATAACCCGGATCAAAACGGGGATTCTTTAAGCCCCGTTTGCGGACATGATCAAAATATCCGTAAATAAATTGCTCCGGCAGAATATAAACGGTGATATCATCCTCAGAAGAAACCGGCATATGCTTGGTCAGGACCTCTGAAAAATGAAAAGGTGTATGGATGAGTTGTGAGCTGTACGATTTGATCAGATTATCTTCGATCTGGATTATCAGGGTATAACTTCCGTAAGACTTACGCAGGATCCGGAAATAATTCAGTTCAATAAGGTCTGTTCCGGAAACAGGATCACTGGTATGCGTCAAATAGTTTTCAAAGACAAGCCCTTCTTTCATGATCTTTTGTGCCAGTTCTTCCGTAGGCGTGCAGTGCAGAAATGTGCTTAAAGCATCATTTGTATGGATAAAATCATGCAAGAGATGAATGTCTTCGGAAAAATGGTGGCGAGATTTGTTCTTCATAACTGGTATAATGATTTATCACTCTTTTTTCAATTTTGTTCCTTGTAAATATACGGAATATCATTTGTCTGATGTAATTCTTTTTATCGAATGCTATATTTTTTAAAATGTTTTAGGTAGTTATATTTTCTTGGGTTATTTTTGACCAATATTGATAACAAAAAAACAGAGGGAAATGAAGAAATATGATATATTGATCATTGGCAGTGGTCCGGGAGGATATGTTGCTGCCATACGGGCTGCCCAACTGGGTATGCAGGTGGGTGTAGTGGAAAAAGCCGAACTCGGTGGCGTTTGCCTGAACTGGGGCTGTATTCCTGCCAAAGCCCTGCTGAAAAGTGCACAAGTGTTTGATTATATTAAGGAAGCTGAAGCTTATGGTATAAAAATAGAAGGCAAGGTGGTTCCTGATTTTTCAAAGATCATTGAACGCAGCCGGATCGTGGCTGATGGCATGAGCAAAGGGATCCAATTCCTTTTCCGGAAAAATAAAATTGATACGATCCCCGGTACAGGGAAGTTGGCTGACCAGAAAACGGTAGAGGTTACAAAGGACGGAAATGTGGAAAAATATACGGCAGATCATATCATTGTGGCTACCGGGTCCCGTTCCAAAGAACTACCCAATCTTAAACAGGACGGCAAAAAGATCATCGGATACCGGAAAGCAATGACCCTGGACAAACTGCCTGAATCTATGGTGGTGGTAGGATCAGGCGCTATCGGAAGTGAGTTTGCCAGTTTTTATAATTCACTGGGAACAAAGGTTACGCTGGTTGAGTTTTTGCCACATCTGGTGCCCCTCGAAGATGAAGAAGTGTCCAGACAACTGGAACGTTCTTTTAAGAAAGCAGGGGTAAAAGTTATGACATCATCTTCTGTTGAGTCGGTAGATACCTCCGGAGTTACATGCAAGGTGCAGATCGATACGAAAAAAGGCAAAGTGGAAGAAGAGGTTGATGTGGTTCTCTCTGCCGTTGGCATAACACCCAACCTCGAAAATCTGGGCCTCGATGAGCTGGGGGTACAGATAGAGAACGGTAAAGTTAAGGTGGATGCATGGTACCGGACCAATATTCCGGGTATTTATGCCATCGGCGATATCGTGGCAGGACCGGCTCTGGCACATGTAGCCTCAGCCGAAGGGATCACCTGTGTGGAAAAGATCGCCGGTAAGAATCCGCAGCCCGTGGATTATAACAATATTCCTGCATGTACCTATACCTCTCCTGAGATCGCCTCGGTGGGATATACGGAAAAAGCTGCTGCTGAAGCCGGATATGAGCTTAAGGTGGGCAAATTTCCGTTTACAGCTTCCGGGAAAGCCAGTGCGGCAGGTCATAAGGATGGTTTTGTAAAACTGGTGTTCGATGCAAAATACGGAGAGTTGCTTGGAGCACACATGGTAGGGGAGAATGTTACGGAGATGATCGCAGAAATTGTGGTGGCACGCAAACTGGAAACCACCGGCCATGAGATCATCAAATCCATCCATCCGCACCCGACCATGTCGGAAGCGATCATGGAGGCCGCCGCCGCCGCATACGGAGAAGTAATACATTTATAAAAGATAAAAGGCAAAAGATAAAAGGCAAAAGATAAAAGGCAAAAGATAAAAGGCAAAAGATAAAAGGCAAAAGATAAAAGGCAAAAGATAAAAGATAAAAGGTAAAAGATAAAAGATAAAAGTAAAGACGCAATTTATTGCGTCTCAATACAAAGCGTCTCAAGATAAAAAATCATACACATGAACATACACAAAAGCGGAGCAAAATATTCAGCTATTGTCGGAATCGGAGAAAACCTGAAAAAAATTATGCAGGAAACAGGGGAGGAGTACTTGCTGCTAAACCGGGGAGTGAACGGGGTGGTCCCCATTGATCTGACAGAGGTGGTGAAAAACATTGATTTCAATTCACCGGCCATACAGGTTTATCCCCCCAATGCCGGCGCTCCCAACCTGAAGGAGGCTGTCAATGAGGTTTATTTTCACGGTAAAGCGGATACCCGGCTGATATCTGTTTCCGGTGGTTCCATGAGTGCGCTGGATCAGATCTTTACCATGCTCTATGTCCGGAAGATCATGCTCCCTTCTTATTACTGGGGCGCTTATGCCAATGTATGCAAGATCAGACACAAAGACTTTGATGCCTATCATACCCTGGAAGAACTGGAAGAAAACCTGCCGGGGTTGAAAGATACGGCTGTCGTAATATGTGATCCCAACAATCCGGTAGGGAACAAGCTGTCGGATAAAGATGTGCTGCAGGTAATACGTCTGCTT
>WFSC01000182.1 GCA_015486185.1 Bacteroidales bacterium
TTATGGGAGTTTTACCACCTCGTCCATATGATCAAGGTGAGGGCACAGGTAAAACTGGGCTTATTTATGGCTTTTCTGTTGTTTACCCTGATCTTTTTATTATCCATACAGGCACTGGATATTAAATACCTCTCCCTGCTTCTTATTTTCTTCCCGTTTGTTTTTATTAATGAACTTTTTGCCGAACGGAACCGGCCTTTTCATAATATTGCCTATACTTTTCTCGGACTGATCTATATTGCACTGCCTTTTTCGTTGCTTTCCCTGTTATCTTTTGATATGCACGAAAAGATAGCACCTTTTTTTACGCTGGACGGTCAGGAAGATATCCTGAACTTTTTGTTGCAACCGGGATATGTCATTGATTATTCGCCTTACCTGTTACTTGGCGTTTTCATTATCATCTGGCTGTATGATACGGGGGCCTATCTTACCGGCATGATATGGGGCAAACATAAACTTTACCGGCGCATATCCCCGAAAAAAAGCTGGGAAGGAGTTGTCGGCGGTACGGTGATAGCCCTGATCACGGGGATCATTCTGTCCCGTTATTTCAAGGAGATAACACAGTTTGAATGGGTTATGATCGTATTGGTGATCGTGTTTTTCGGTACCCTGGGTGATCTGGTCGAATCGATGCTGAAACGCAGGGTAGGGGTAAAGGACTCAGGACATATTCTGCCGGGCCATGGCGGCTTCCTCGACCGCTTTGACGGGTTCCTGCTGGCAATCCCGGTAATTGTTACTCTTATTGAGTTTTTCAAAGGATAAACCTGCCCGGGAAAGTCATCCTGTATTTTTTCTTAGGACATAAATGACAGAACTGGCTTTCTCTACTCTGAAGAAGCCCCTGAGAAAGGCAAAGAAACCGGTAAGTAAGCCCGCAACAAACCAAAGCGGGTCTTTCCTGTATTTTTCACTTAGTAAAGCATTGAAAAAAGGATCAAATGGCATCTCATGCATGCCTGTTACCCTGAAATAATGAAGTCCTGTGAGATGGGCCAGTGTTTTAGGTGAGAAATGCCACAAGTGACGGGGGACATCATAACCTGCCCAGTACTTTTTATAGAACCTTGCATCCTGCGAACGATGATTGGGTAGCGCGATGATCAATACGCCGTCATCTTTTAATGCCCCGTAAATACGATCCAGATATTTCCCCGGATCATAGAGATGCTCCAATACATGCCAGAGTGTGATCACGTCATAAACGCCATTTTCAGTGCCCGTCAGGAATTTTCCCGGTGGTATGATCTCAAGATCAAATTTCCGTATTCCGAATTCCCTGGCCTCCGGACTGATCTCCACGCCGGAGGCATTATAGCCTTTTTGTTTCATATACGCCGGGAAATATCCGGTTCCACATCCAATATCCAGCAGGTTCCGGCCTTTTGTCAGGTGACGTACCAGTTTTAGCTTCCGGTGTAACATAAACTTTCGTACCCGATGATATAAATTATTCATTAACCCTTTGCGGGTATCGGAATGAGAAATGTAATCTTCACTGCGGTAATAATCACCTGCTTCTGCCTCAACAGGCACATCCTGTGTAAAGATCATCCCACATTCCCTGCAACGAAACAGCTCAAAAGTCTCATGGGTTTTCAGAAAATCTTCGGTAGTTAGAAAATGTTCCGGTTTTCTGCTTCCACATAAAGGACACTGCTTGTAATGTATTTTATTTGCCATAGTTTTACGGTCTGACTGTCCGGAGAAACGCCGTAAAAATAAGGTAAAATCAGGTATCTCTTGGCTTATCTCTGTGAATTTTCCTAATTTTGTCATTCTTATTTTAAAAAGATATGGGTAAAATACTGATCTGGATATTGGTCGTATGGATGTGGCCCTGGACATCACCTCCTCTGCAGGTGGTCGAAGCCACTGCACAAAACAACTATCCGGGCCGGAAAGAAAGTCCCGTATATACCCGGTACGACGTTATGGTCATTGCCAAAAAACCATCGAAGAAATTAAAGATCAACCGTTTATATATTAAAAAACAGCCTTTTCCTGCCAGTGTATTTACCTGGCCGGGGAAGAAAGAGGCACATTCTTTTTCTAAGGGAGATAGCCTGCTGATAAGAGCCACGTATTTTGAATCAAAACCCGGAAAATCCCTTGACAAGCAGGTTACACTGCCTTCTTCTTTCCGGCAATATGTGGTGGTCATAGGCTGCAGGGTCAGGAACAAAAACAAGTTTATCCCGGTGAAAAAGATCCGGCGATTACCTGATAATATAAATTTATAACACACAAAAAGTATGGATAATAATAAAAAAGTAATACTGATGATCCTGGACGGCTGGGGTGAAGGGGATCATTCAAAAGCAGATGTGATCTGGAATGCCAACACACCCAATATGGACCGGCTGAAAAAAAACTATCCCCATGCCACCCTGCAGACTTCAGGTGAAAATGTCGGACTGCCTGAAGGGCAAATGGGCAATTCGGAGGTGGGACACCTCAACATCGGCGCCGGCCGTATCGTTTATCAGGATCTGGTGAAGATCAATAAAGCGGTACGGGACGGTAGCATTGAAAAAAATCCTGTGCTTGTTGAAGCTTTTCAATATGCCAAAGACCATGATAAAGCGGTGCATTTCATCGGCCTGGTATCGGACGGAGGCGTCCATTCCATGGATACCCATCTTTACAAATTATGTGATATTACAGGGAAGTACGGCCTGGACAAAGTGTATATACATGCCCTTACCGACGGTCGTGATACCGATCCGCACAGCGGATTGGGCTATATTAAAAATCTTCTGGACCATCTGAAGACTTCCAACGGGCAGATCGCCACTATCACCGGCAGGTACTATACCATGGACCGTGACAAGCGGTGGGAAAGGATCAAAGTGGGATATGATGCCATGGTATATGGAAAAGGCAAACCGGCTGCCGATCTGCTGCAGGCTATGCAGGAATCTTATGACGACGGGATAACCGATGAATTCATCAAACCGGTCATCCATATGGATGAAAGCGGCAAGCCGGTTGGGATTATCCGCGAGGGGGACGTGGTGCTTTGCTTCAATTTCCGTACCGACAGGTTGCGGGAGATCACCATCGCACTGACACAGAAAGACATGCATGAACACGGCATGCATACCATTCCTCTCCATTATCTTACGATGACCCGGTATGATGACTCTTTCAAAGACGTACATATCGTTTATGACAAAGAAAACGTGACCAACACGTTGGGTGAGCTGATCTCTAAGGCAGGGAAGAAACAGATCCGTATTGCCGAGACCGAAAAATATGCGCATGTTACCTTTTTCTTCTCTGGAGGACGTGAGGAAGAGTTCCCCGGAGAAAAACGCATCCTGATCCCGTCACCTAAGGTAGCTACTTACGATCTGAAGCCTGAAATGAGCGCCTATGAAGTGAAAGATGCCATCGTGAAAGAGCTGGACAAACAGGAGGCCGATTTCGTATGTCTCAATTTTGCCAACGGGGACATGGTTGGTCATACGGGCGTATATAATGCCATTATGAAAGCTGTGGAAGCCGTGGATACCTGCGTAGGTGAAGTGACTGATGCGGCTCGCCGTAATGGTTACGAGGCCGTAATCATTGCCGACCATGGAAATGCTGATTATGCTGTCAACCCGGACGGATCACCCAAT
>WFSC01000183.1 GCA_015486185.1 Bacteroidales bacterium
AGCCAGAAAAATATCAGTATCTCCGAAATACATCCAATACTTATTATGGATCTTTGCCGCAATGAACCGGCTGCCCTCCCGCCGGCAGACAATAGCGCCTGATTTGGAAGCCACACGGAAATATTTGCCATGGTATGCCTGGGAAAAGACAGAACCATGTTTTGTCCAGTGAACAAGATCGGAAGAGGTGGCAATAAAGAGCCGGGGCTTATCACCATTCCATGCGGTATAGGTCATATACCAGGTACCATTTTCATCCTGCACAACACGCGGGTCCTCACATCCGCCCTCCCATTCATATGGCTCATACTTGTCTTTTTCCGGATATAACACTGGTGCAGTAAACCGTTTGAATGTAAGTCCGTCGGTGCTGACAGCCAAGCCTATACGTGAAGTGCCGGCCAGTTTCCCGATGCTGTCTTCAGCCCTGTACAACAACCATATTTTTCCCTCCTTAACTACCGCAGCCGGGTTAAAGACATCTTTGGCTTCCCATTTTACACTGTCTTCCCGTACAGGGCACCAAAAAGAAACATTAACCAGCGGCCCGAGTATGGGATTCACCGAATCCACCTTTGTAAAAGGGCCCAGTGTCCAGGAGGAGTCAGAGGAATGGTCCCGGGCACATCCAAAACCCGCTAAAAAAATAAGGAATAACCCCAAAATGCCAGGAAATAATTTTCTGTTCATTTTTATAAGTTTTTTTCAAAGATAATGGTTCTGTATGGATTTGTATGGGTAAAAATAAGCTATTTCTCAAATTTATTTCAGTCCTTCCGTACCACGGACACCGGATTGATAGTTCGGGCGACCCGGCAAAATGGTAATAATAGTCACCTGAGACGGTCAGCGCTCCCCATCCCCCGATTCTAAAAGCTACTTGAGACTGCTTAATATTTAACCGTATATTAAGATTAAAAATTTCAGGAATTCCGAATCCGCCACCTATACCTGCTGTTACCTGGCTGTAAACATGCGGGCCTAAACCGGAGGCAAGCACAGTCACCAGCAAAATACGCGTGAGTTGCCTGAATTTATTCATAACGTTAAGGGGTTGGTATTCTTAACTGGCTATCGATGTTTTGTCCGGATCAATACCACACCATTCCCTCCACGGGTCCCATATATGGCAGCATTGCTGTCTTTTAAAATATCTATCGACTCTACATCACATGGAGTTATCCAGTCGATAGATGGAGTTTCCACTCCATTCACAAAAATGACAGCCTGTGTCTGGCCAACAAAATTATTACTCCCACGAACATATATCTTACCATTGGAAACAGTAATTCCTGAAAATCTGCCTCTCAACAGTTCGTAGATATTCGCATAGTTGCAAAAATCATTGTTTTCCTGCTGTAAGTGATCAACCGCATACAACAGATCTTTTTTGTTCATGTATCCGTACCCGACAGCACGTTTCCTGTTTTCTCTCGAATCGATAAAATAAAGGTTTAACACCAGGGTATCGGTTTTGGGGCCCACCCTTTTCGAGACCGGTTTGAAAGGTTTGGTTTTTACCTGTATTACGTCATGATCAAAGCAGACAATGCTAAATCGTCCCAGGGAATCGGTCATAACGGATGTTTTTGCCTTTCTGGCCTTAACCTCCACATTCTTTACCGGATACGTATTAAAAACGGTTAACCTGCCATAAATTACCCTGTTCTGGGCAAAGAGTCCGGCAGACATTGTCATAATGGTTATTAAAAAAAGGACTCTTTTCATTATCAGAAATCTATATTCCATTTAAATGCACAATAATTATACCATATGTTTCAATAAGGCCCAAAGAACACGGAGATTATTCTTGCTTGCTTACGCTAGCAAATTTAAGTTGTAATTCCAGTATTCCAGTATTCCAGTATTCTATTTTTCTTCTGCCCGCCTTCCTTCGTCCGCCGTAGCCCCCTGGGCGGAGGTGGATGCCTTCTGCCTTCTTACTTCTTACTTCTTACTTCTCTTCCCTCCCTGGTCTTCTGTCCGGAATTTTTCCTGTTCTTTACTGTCGCGGATCATATCTTCTACATTATCAATCTC
>WFSC01000184.1 GCA_015486185.1 Bacteroidales bacterium
GGATATACCTTCCGCCCGGATTCTTATTACGACAGCATCATCCGGTGGATGAAAAACCGTCACGGATGGGACATCGAAAAAGAATGGATACAGTTCAGCCCGGGGGTGGTGCCGGCACTTAATATGATCGTGCAGGGATTCACGCAACCCGGCGACGGCGTGATCCTCCAGTCACCCGTTTACCATCCATTCTTTTTTGCGATTAACCTTAATCACCGCAAACTGCTGAATAATCAACTTATCGAAAAAGACGGATATTACCTGGTCGATTTCGATGACCTGGCAGAAAAAGTAAAAGAAGCAAAGCTGTTGCTTCTCAGCAATCCACATAATCCGGTGGGGCGTTCCTGGGATGAAGACGAACTACGCAACCTGGGAGAGATATGTGCGGAAAAAGACGTATTGATCGTCTCTGATGAGATCCATGCCGATCTGACGCTACCGGGACATCGTCATACACCCTTAGCCTCCATCTCGGAAGAGATCGCTGAACACACCATCACCTGTATGGCGCCGAGCAAGACCTTCAACCTGGCCGGACTGAGCACCTCGTCGGTCATTATCTCCAACCCTGCTTTGAGGAAACAGTATGATGACTATATTGAGAGCCTGCATCTGAAAGGAGGGAACCTTTTCGGCATCACCGCCTCCGAAGCGGCGTATAATTACGGGAGTGAATGGCTGGATGCCCTGCTGGATTACCTGCAGGGGAATATCGACTTTGCCCGTACTTTCCTGCAGGAAAATCTGCCCGATATTGGCCTGTCACCTGTCGAAGCCACCTATCTCCTGTGGCTTGACTTTCGCAAAACGGGCATGACCGGCGAGGAGCTGCATGACTTTATGATCCGCAAAGCCCGGGTGGGAGGGAATGATGGTACTATGTACGGACCAGGCGGCGAAGGATTCGTCCGCCTGAATATTGCCTGCCCCCGCAGTATAGTAAAAGAAGCTTCCACCCGTATTTACAATGCTTTTAACAATTTATAGCAATGAACAGTCTCACCGCACGCAAAGCCAAACTGATCCTTGAAGATGGTACCGTATTGGAAGGAAGATCCTTCGGATGTGAGAAACCGGTATCGGGGGAAGTGGTTTTCAACACCGCCATGACCGGTTATCCCGAAAGCCTTACCGACCCTTCCTATAAAGGACAGATCCTGGTGCTCACTTATCCCCTGATCGGCAACTACGGAGCTCCCCACGAAGAGATGGAAAATAACCTGCTGAAATTCCAGGAATCCAGCCGCATCCATATACAGGCCCTGGTTGTCTCCGACTATTCTTTTCAGTACAGTCACTGGAATGCCAAAGGCAGCCTGTCCCAATGGCTGAAAGATAATGAGGTGCCGGGTATTTTCGGCATTGATACCCGTGCCCTGACCAAAAAGTTGCGTGAAAAAGGCACCATGCTGGGGAAGATCGTCTTCGGCGGGGAGGAAGTGGATTTCTACGATCCTTCCAAAGAGAACCTGGTGGCGCAGGTAAGCTGTACGGAAAAACAAGTATATGGCAATGGTAAGTACAAAATCCTGCTGGTAGATTGCGGGGTGAAATACAACATCATCCGGTACCTGCTGCAGCGGGATACCACGGTCATACGAGTACCGTGGGATTACCCGATCCACACGGAGGAGTATGACGGACTGTTCATCTCCAACGGTCCGGGCGATCCGAAACTTTGCACCGACACCATTGATAACCTCAACGGAGCCCTGAAGGAAGATACTCCGATCTTCGGTATCTGCCTGGGTAATCAGCTCCTTTCCCTTGCTGCCGGCGCCGATACCTATAAACTCAAGTACGGTCACCGGAGTCACAACCAACCAGTCCTGGAAGTGGGTACGGACAAAGCCTATATCACTGCCCAGAATCATGGTTATGCCGTCGATAACGATACCCTGCCGGAAGAATGGGAACCTTATTTTATCAATATCAACGACGGCACTAATGAAGGGATGAGGCACAAAAGCAAACCCTTCTTCTCCACCCAGTTCCACCCGGAAGCCTCCGGCGGACCCACCGACACGGCCTACCTGTTCGATGAGTTTGTGGATGCCATTGCAAAATATAAAGAAGGGTGATGATGTAGGCCATGACCGGGGTGAGACTAGAATCTGAAGCGTATCTGTGCTTTGATCTCGGTCTTGTGTGGTACGGATATCAGGGAAGGCCCGGTACCGGTGACCTGACGGTCGGCATAACTGGTGCGGGCAACACGGATGCCCATTGTAGCCCGGGCAAAGAGTGGATATTTCAGCATCACATACCACCGTATGCCCTGGCCGGTAAAAGAGGGTATGGAAAAATTGTAAAGCAGATCATTTTCATAGGTGTATATGCGGGTGGCAAAGCGGGTATCAAAAAGGCCAAAGCGGCCATACACAGCGATGGGTAATTTTTCCGGTTTGTACTGCAGATCCTGACAGATCAGAAACCCTTTCTCCGGTTCTCTGCCCGGAGCAGAGATAAAATGTGTCATATCCACACGACTGACAGCCTGTAACTGCGGCATCAGAAGATACCGGATCTGAAGTCGTACATGGCTATGGGCCTGTTCTGCCAGCTCCTGCATCAGAGCGGCATCTTCAGGATCATTCGTGTTCCTTATCTCCTTTTTGTATTGGATGTCGATAAGAAAACCGGAAGTTGGTGCCCAGGTCAGGGTCAGCCTTGTCTCGGTACCTTGCGAAGGAGCGTCTGCCAGATAACGCAACCAGGGGAAATGATAAATATCCACATAACCTGTGAGTGTAATATGCCGGAGAGGATGGCCCGTAAATCCCATATAAAGACCTGCTTCATTACGGGTTAGTCCCGTTTCCGAAAAAGATTTGGCATAATAAGCCTGATAATCCGGCCTGTAATATCGTCCCAGCAGACTGAACGAGATCAGGGGAGAAAAATACCATTGCAGCCCCTGCAGAAATGCCGGGGCCCCGTTCTTACTGACAGCCGCTTCGCCGAAAAGAAAAACCCTTTTCAATGACAATTCATAGTTTAGTCCTGCGTTTATATTTTCTTTGCCGTTGAATGAAAAAATATTATCAGGACGTTCCGGTGGTTGATAAGAATGGTCCCACACCGTATAGGCAGAAGTCATTCCCACGTTCAGTTGATGATAGCGCCAGGCAAGATGTATCCCCGAGACCCACTCTCTCAGGTTATTTTTATTCTTCAACTCATCTGTGGTGCGGTGCAGGCCGGCAGTAAGAAAAGATGAAAATACGGGCTTTCCCCCAAAAGAATCATCCGGTTCATAGTGAACATCCGGTCTCCGGTAAGAAAAAAACGGGATAATGGTAATATTTCTTATCTGCAGCATCGTGGATATGCCGTTCATAAAATCCGTTTCGGAGGATGAAGAAGCATACCTGACGTCCGGAGCACGTTTATTGATATCCAAAGCACGGGATGATTTTCCCAATTGAAAACCGTTCCAAAGTACCAGTCCCTGGCCAAAACGCAAATGGTACCGGCCTATATTTACCTGTCGTATGACGCCGGAGCCCTGGTATTGAACATACCATGATAAAAAGTCAAAGCCTGCTTTATTTTCCTTCGAAAAAAAGGGTTCTCCGGGGTCCTTATCTCCCAGTATGCCGGCATAAAATTTCCTTCCGTACCGTATTTGATAGCGAAAGAGCAGGCCGGTACGGTCCCCCCTGTAAAACCGGTTAGGATGAAGCTTCAGCATGGTGTCCGTTACAGGCATATATCCGGCTGCATCTTCCGGCATTCCCCTGACACGTACCAATCCTTCCTGTACAAAATGTTTCCCGTGATCCTGTCCCGTTGAAGAGGCGTTTCCTTCCGTGCCCAATGTAATATAAGGAAGGATACGCCGTATCAGATTATTGTCGAAGCCATAGATCAACTGCAATTCATTGAGGCTGTATAGTCTGCCGGTTTCTTCCCGGTATTGCAGCAGGCTGCTAACCTGAAAATCGCTCAGAAAAAGCAGCTTCTTCAGTTCTTCCCTGTCTGCCGTATTGATATTAACCGGATGTTGCCGTAGCACGGAAAAATAATCAAGCAGGTCCGACAGGTCTTTCGTACGGTCAAGCGACTGTATCATGTCTTCTATATCGGACTGAAGTTGCAGGTCGGAAATTACCGGTGGAACCTGCCCGCTAACCCGGAACGCCATTCCGGCCACCAGCAGACAAGCCGGTAATAATAAGCGGAAATAAGACATTCTTTAATTATATATAGATAAGAATTTCCTTTTTACGGTTTTTATACGAACAAGGCCGGACCTGTGTCTAACTAAAAAGAATACTGAAGGGAGAAATAAGGGGTAAAACCGAGGGTGGGATGCAGGGTCACAGCTATGTCAGCCCGGAAATGATAAAATAAAAAACCCAGTCCGAAAGATGGTTTCCCCGGGTTGGACGAGTACCCGGCACGCAGGAAAAAAGTTTTATTGACATTGAATTCGGCACCTGTTCTGATAACGGCTGACTTATTCACCTCTTTTTCTGTTTCAACGGATACAAACAACTGGTCCCAGAATTCATAGCCTATGCCAAGCCGGAAGATCACAGGCAGTGGTTCCCTCTCGGGATCATTCATTCTGGAAGCGGTAATATTAAAAATATGGGCTCCCAGATACAGGTTTTTCACCGGGATGGCCATGATGCCCCCTTCAGCAACGACCGAGCTGAACGTTCCATATTCATCTGCAATATAGGTGCCTATATAATTCAATTGTATTCCTGCTGCAAAATGCTCCGAAAACGCATGACCATAAGCCAGGCCCACACGGACATCATGATATTGGGAGTATCCGAAATAGTAAAGCATGGCGCCAACACTTCCGTGTCCCGTAGGGATGGAAGCCCCTATGCCGCTCAGTGAATATTCAGGCACTGCAAATTTATTTTCAAAATGAAATCCGACAGACGGTGTGTTTACCCAGCCCAGTCCGGCCTGGTTATGAGAAACCGACCAGAGGTCGGGGATCATAACCGAGGCATTGGACATGGCATCAAAACGGGCACCCAATAAATAATTCAAGGGTTGTGCCTTTGCAATATATCCACTGGTCAGAAATAAAAAAAATACAGAAATCCACAGAAAAATTTTACTGAAAAATCTTTTTCTTTTCACAAATCGCTAATTAATTGGTTTTAAAAGGATATTTTTTTATTGATGTCAGTTCCTGATTGGCTGAAATAACTTTTTTCTTCAGATCTTCTTTGAACCGTGTCAGCTTATCCTGCAGTCCGGTATCTGACAAAGCCAGCAGTTGTATGGCCAGTAAGCCGGCATTTCTTGCAGCATTGAGTCCTACCGTAGCTACCGGTATGCCGGGAGGCATTTGTAAAATGGATAAGATAGAGTCCCATCCCTCAAGGCTTGCCTTCACTGGTACCCCGATAACAGGCAGGGTGGTCTGTGCGGCGATTACCCCCGGCAGGTGAGCTGCCATACCTGCACCGGCAATGATCACTTTTATTCCTTTACCCTGTGCTTCCCTACTGAAACGTTCCACTTCTTCCGGTGTACGATGAGCCGATAAGGCAATAACCTCAAAAGGTACTTCGAAATCATTCAATATATCGGCAGCCTTCTCCATAACAGGTAAATCGGAGGTACTACCCATGATAATGCTCACAAGAGGATCCATGTTTTCAGGTATTTTAATAATTTTCTGTTATTATTCAAGGAAGATTTGATATTTTAGCGGAATAACGAATATAGCTATTTCCATGGAAAAAGTAACGATTCTGGATAAACAATTTAAAAAATTTATTTCGGCAGGGGAAATTCAGCAGAAGGTAAAAGAGCTGGCTGACCGCATCAACAAAGACTTTGAGGGAAAAGAGGTGGTATTTGTCGGTATCCTGAACGGGGTGTTTATGTTTGCGGCGGATCTATTTCGTCATATTCGTTTGAATGCCCGGATTACATTTTTACGCCTTGCTTCCTACGAGGGAATGGAAAGTACCGGAAAGGTAAAGCAATTGATCGGACTAAGTGAGAACCTGAAAGGTCATATCGTCATAGTGATTGAAGATATCGTCGATACCGGGGGCACCCTGGATCATATCATACGGCAGCTTCAAAGCTTTCAGCCGGCGGAGATCCATGTAGCTACTTTTCTGTTGAAGCCGGATGTTTATCATCACCGTATCCCGATTGATTATGTTGGTATTGAAGTTCCCAACAAATTTATTGTAGGTTATGGCCTCGATTATAACGGATATGGCAGAAATCTGGAAGGAATATATATACTTGATGAAAGTAAAAAATAAAGTATTCACTTAATTATTAAAACAAAAGATCATGACAAATCTGATTATTTTTGGTCCGCCGGGGTCGGGGAAGGGAACCCAGGCTGTGAAACTCAGTACTTCCTTTGGACTGGTACATCTTTCCACAGGAGATATCTTACGCCAGGCCATTGCCAACCGGACCCCTCTGGGGGAAAAGGCGAAGGCATATATTGACAAGGGAGAACTGGTGCCTGATGAAGATGTGGCACAGATGGTAGTTAATGCAGTTGACAGGAACACGGATGCCGGAGGTTTTATTTTTGACGGATTTCCCCGGAATGTTTTCCAGGCGGAGTTCCTTGACAGGACACTGAAAGAGAGAGGTACATCCATCCATTATCTGATTGCCCTGGAAGTGCCCCGGGAAGAACTCATAAAAAGATTGCTGAAAAGGGCGGAAATCGAAAACCGGACGGACGATAACCTGCAAGTCATTGAAAACCGGATAAAGGTATATTATGACCAGACCATTCCGGTAATAGATCATTATAAGAAACAGGGGAAATACTATCCCGTAAACGGCCTGGGGACTATTGAGGAAGTGAACCGGCGGATCGGCGATATCATCAATAAAAAGTAATGACAATTGCCAATGGCAGGAAGCAATTTCATAGATTATGTCAAGATCTATGGTCGCTCGGGCTGGGGAGGGGCCGGTTCGGCCCATCTGCACCGTGATCGCAGCAATCCCAAAGGGGGACCGGATGGCGGTGACGGCGGCCGCGGCGGGCATATCATCCTGATGGGAAACCGGCAGTTATGGACCTTACTGCATTTGAAATACCGCAGGCATATCAAGGCAGGAAACGGAATTCCCGGATCAGCGGCAATGAAAACAGGTGCCAACGGTTCGGATGTGGTGGTGGGAGTGCCTTTGGGGACCGTTGCACGTGATGCCGAAACCGGTGAAATGCTCTTTGAGATCATGAAACACGGAGAGAAAAAGATCCTCCTCCCCGGCGGTCGTGGCGGACTGGGTAATGTGCACTTTAAATCAGCTACCCGCCAGACACCCCGTTTTGCTCAACCAGGGGAGGAAGGGCAGGAGGGATGGTTCATTCTGGAACTTAAGATACTGGCCGATGTAGGACTGGTAGGCTTCCCCAACGCAGGGAAGTCAACCCTCTTATCCACTGTCACCGCAGCAAAACCAGAAATCGCCGATTATCCTTTTACAACCATCGTCCCACAACTGGGCATTGTCCCTTATCGTGACGACCGCTCTTTTGTTATGGCCGATATTCCGGGCATTATCGAAGATGCACACCAGGGAAAAGGCATGGGTACCCGTTTCCTCCGTCACATCGAACGGAACGCTTTGTTATTATTCACTGTACCGGCCGATAGCCGGGATATAGGAGAAGAATACAGGATCTTGCTTAATGAGCTGAAAAAATTTAATCCTGAATTGCTAGACAAAAAACGGATCCTGGCCATAACCAAATCCGACCTCCTTGACGAAGAATTGATGAACGAGATCATTCCGCAGCTACCGGACCTGCCCTGGGTTTTTATCTCATCGGTAACAGGTTATGGCCTGGATAAAATGAAGGATCTGATCTGGAAATACCTGAATGAATAAAGAATGTTTGAAAATCTTATAAAAGCCGATCAGTCACTGTTCCTGGCCATCAACGGATGGCATTCACCTTTCTGGGACCAGGTTATGTGGCTGGTCAGTAATAAATTATTCTGGATACCCTTATACCTGTTTGTTCTGGCCTGGTTAATAAAAATATATAAGAGGCGTTTCTGGGCCCTGCTGGTTTTCATCATTCTTCTTGTAACCCTGACCGACCAAACCTCCGTGCATCTTTTCAAGGATGTATTCAAACGTCTCCGCCCTTGCCATAACGAGATGCTGGCACCGATGGTACATCTGGTTAAGGACCATTGTGGCGGACTATATGGCTTTATCTCCAGTCATGCTACCAATTATTTCGGTATTGCCACTTTTTCCGCCCTGCTTATCCGCAATCGTACCTATACTATTCTGGTCTATCTCTGGGTTGCCTGGATCGGATACAGCAGGGTTTATCTGGGCGTTCATTTTCCCGGGGACGTTCTGGCAGGTGCCTTCACCGGAACATTGCTGGGATGGATGGTGTATGTCCTGTTCAGGGAAACAGACAGAAAGTGGTTGCACCGGAATGCCTGGTTTAATCCTGAAGGTACGAACCGTCAGAGGTCAGCATAACTTGTCAGCCTATGTTTTATTGTTTAGACAGTCCTGAAGAC
>WFSC01000185.1 GCA_015486185.1 Bacteroidales bacterium
ATAATGGATAAAAAGGAAATCAAAAAGTTTATCAGAGCTATAGAGCTTTTTAAGGGATTAAATGAAAAGGAGCTGGAGGCCATATCAAATGAGCTGGAGTCCCGGACTTATCTGCAGAATGAATATTTGTTCAGGGAGCACGATGCCAGGGAGAGTATTTATATTATTTATTCGGGGGAGGTTGAGTTATTTAAGGAACTTCCCAACGGACAGGAGAAAAACCTTGTTTTTTTTCAGAAAGGCGATTTTCTGGGCGAAGGGGCTATTGCCGGTGATAGTGTTCATTCCACCTCGGCCCGGGCAACGGAAGATTCTATTATATTGATCCTCCGGCGTTTATATTTCTTTGAACATGGGAAGACGGCCATTAAAATCTTTTCCAATATTATCCGGGTTATTTCCCGGCGGATGAAGTATTCCAATGCCAGGATTATGCATGCTGCAGCACAGTATGAATCGGGAAACAAGAGAAAAGAGCATGACCTGCTGGGTGAACGTGAAGTTCCCTATGAAAGCTATTACGGGGTACAGACTCTGCGGGCCATGGAAAATTTTAATATTACCGGAGTTACATTAAGTTTTTATCCGGTTTTGATCGAGTCACTGGCAATGGTGAAAATGGCTGCAGCAGAAGCAAATTATGATTTGGGCCTGTTGGAAGAACCTGTTTACAAGGCAATTGTGCAGGCCTGCCATGAGATCATTAAGGGGAAATATCATCAACATTTCGTGGTGGACATGATCCAGGGAGGTGCCGGTACATCCACCAATATGAATGCCAATGAGGTAATTGCCAACAGAGCCCTGGAGATCATGGGACATGAGAAGGGAGAATACCAGTATTGCCATCCCAACAACCATGTGAACCTGTCACAGTCAACCAATGATACTTATCCTACGGCTGTAAAGCTGGCCCTGATTTTTAGCAATCAAAGCCTTATTGTTCTTTTGGAAGAGTTGGTACAGTCCTTTCGTAAAAAGGCAGAAGAGTTTGCCAATGTAATAAAAATGGGAAGAACACAGTTGCAGGATGCTGTTCCCATGACGTTGGGACAATCCTTTGAGGCATACGCTGTTACTCTTGAGGAAGAAATTCAGCGTTTGAATGAGAATGTTGATCTTTTTCTGGAGATAAATATGGGAGGGACAGCTATCGGCACCGGGATCAATGCTGATCCGGATTATGCAAAAAAGGTAGTGAAACACCTGCGTGAGATAACGGGACTGGAAGTAAAAACCGCCAGAAATCTGGTAGAAGCCACCCAGGACACCGGGTCATTCATTATGTATTCCTCCGCCTTAAAACGGTTGGCTATCAAACTTTCCAAAATATCCAATGATTTGAGACTGCTGTCTTCAGGTCCGCGTGCCGGTTTGAATGAGATAAATCTGCCTGCCATGCAACCGGGGTCGTCTATTATGCCCGGGAAAGTCAATCCTGTAATTCCGGAAGTGGTTAACCAGATCGCTTTTAAGGTGATCGGGAATGATCTTACCGTAAGTCTGGCCGGTGAAGCAGGTCAGCTTGAGCTGAATGTCATGGAGCCGGTGATAGTACAGAGTCTCTTTGAATCGCTTGAGATGTTGAAAAACGGGATGAAAACATTACGTGTTCGTTGTATTGAGGGTATTACGGCTAATGCAGAACATTGTCGCGATATGGTACAGAAAAGTATAGGAGTTGTTACGGCCCTTAATCCTGTGCTTGGGTACGAAACATCATCTATGTTGGCGAAGGAAGCTGCTGAAACCAATAAAGGGGTTTACGATCTGGTCCTGGAGAAAAAACTTTTGTCGAAAAAAGAACTGGATGAGATCCTGGCACCTGAACATATGATCGAACCACATAAACTGAAGAAAACCGGAAAACGATCAAGGCACTTTTGATAAAAAGCTACTTATCTTTTATAGCCATACATTACATACAACGTTGTCCTATTCTTCCTCTTCTTCTTCCATACTTTTCAGGATATCATTGACCTCTTCGGAGGCTTTTCTGAGTTTTTTCCTGCAAAAACGGAGTAGATAAGCTGCTCTTTTAACTTTATCGGTTAGTTCATCTACATCCGGTTCTTTGTTTTCGATTTCTTCCAGAATTTCTTCCAGTTCAGAAATAGCATCGGCATACGTAAGTTGTTTTTTAGTCATGGTATCAGATATTTTCTTTTTTTTGTGACAGGGAGAAACTGAAACAGCTCCCTTTCCCCGGGTGACTTTGCACGTTCAGTTTGCTATGGTGTTGATCAAGAAGTTCTTTGCATATGATGAGTCCCAGTCCGGTACCCTGTTCACCGGATGTTCCTTTCCGGGTGAAATGATACTCCAGGTTAAACAACTTATCTAACTCTTCTTCTGATATTCCACTCCCGTTATCACATACCCAAAGGGTTACTTTTCCATTTTCTCTTACCCCTTTGATATTTATGGTTCCCTCTTTATCTGTAAATTTAATGGCATTGTGTACCAGGTTCCGGAGAATATCGGCGAGCATATTCTCATCGGCATAAACAATAAGGTTCTCATCGGAATCCACTGTTATGGTGATTCCTTTTTTTTCAGCAACATAATGATAAGTATCAATGACATCACGTATTATTTTATCTGCCTCGATATAGGAAGGAACAAATTTAATCCGGCCGGTTTGGATCCTGGCCCACTGTAACAGGTTTTCCAGCAGAAAATGAAGTTGTCTGGCTGACTGGTAGATAAATTCACTATGACGTTTTATATCTTTTCTGTCAAACTCGTGGATTTCTTCAGAGAGTAATTCTGCAAAACCCAGCAATGCATTGAACGGATTGATCAGATCATGAGCCAGGATCATAAACAGTTTGTTCCTTATCTGATTTTCATATTGTTGTTTTTCTTTTCTTTTTTCCAGTTCTTTATTGACCTGCTCCAGTTTTTTGTTGGTTTCAAGCAATTTACGTTTAGCGTGTTGTTTTTGCAGATAAATTATGATCAGCACAATGAGTATTGTCAGGAAAAAGAAAAAGATGCCTTCTGAAATATCCTTGTAGAAAATATTTTTTTGGTATTTGAGGCTCTGTATTTGGTCATTATTTGTTAAAAGATTGAGTTCCTTTATTTTTGATTCCGTATTGTATCTGATATCGAAAAGATTTTTTACAAGGTGAAAATACCGGTTTTGGAGAGAATCATCGACTTGCAGGTATTTATTGTAATAATTATAGGCTTTTTCCAGGTCATTCTTCTTTTCAAAATATTTCGAATACGTTAGAAACAAACTTTTGTTTATTTCCATATCATTTATACGTGACAGGCATGTATCTCCTTTGAGTAAAAGAGGATAAGCTTTTGCAAGATCCCCTTTGTTTATGTAACAACGAGCCAGTGTCAGTGTACTTTGGCAAACATTGAGAGGTTGCTTTGATAAGGTTGCCAGCATAATCGATTTTTTCAATAGTATTCTTTCTTTTTCAAAATCCTGCATGACATCATACAGATCAGTTATATATCTTAAGGTATTGATCATATTTACCGTATCTTTCGATGTTTGATACAGGGACAGGGCTTCCTGGTAGAAATCTTTGGCTTTATCATAATTCCCCGTATTTTGTTCAACCTCCCCATAATACGTCAGAATGATATTTTTAATTTGGGGTTTATTACTTCTGCTCAGATATTTATTTGCAAAATTCAGACATATCCGGGCAGAATCATACCGGTGGAGTTTGTTATATATCTGTCCCATGAACAGGTAAATCCTGGCCAGATTGTTTACAAGTAGGGTATCTTTAAGTTCTTTCAGGCTCTTAAGGTAATATTCCAGGGCAGTGTTAAAAAGGTTTACATAAGAATATGAATTTCCTATACTTACATAGGCATTACTGATAGCCTTTGGATTACCGGAACGGAGGGCAAATTCAAGTGAGATATAAGCATACTGAAGCCCCATGTCAAAATCTTCTTTATGCAAGTAGAGGATAGAAAGTTGATTGGCAATATGTGATTTTTCTTTGTCGGCAAGGTTTTGTGTTAGTTTATCCTTAAGGCTGTCAATGGCATGCTCTTGTGCATATCCTTCTCCTGTTACAAAGGAAAATAAGCATAAAAGTAAACCTATGACAGTAATTTTTCTCATAATCAGGACTTAGCAGCTTTAGGTAATGTAAAATAGAATATGGAACCTTTTCCTTTCCGGCTGGAAACCCGGATCTTTCCACCGTTTTTTTCAACAAACTCTTTACAAAGGATTAGTCCCAGGCCGGTACCTTCTTCATTTCGTGTTCCACGGGTAGAAATAGCAGATTCCAGCATGAAAAGCTTATCCAGCCTGTCAGGATCAATACCAATTCCATTGTCTTCAACCGATACTTCCACATAAGCATCTTTTTCAATAGCATTTATCTTAACATAACCATGGTTATTTGTAAACTTTATTGCATTACTGATAAGATTTCTGAAGATCGCACTTAAAAGTTCACGGTCTGCATATACGACAAGGTCTTTATTGATATGGTTCATCAAGTGAATGTTCTTGACTTTTGCATTTTCCGTATAAAATGAAAGAATTTCCGTAACAAGCTCATTAATATAAATTTCTTCCGGATTATAACTAAGCCTGCCTGTTTGTGTCTGGGTCCACTTCAGTAAATTGCTCAGCAGATTATACAATTTCATGGCAGATTCCTTGATCAGGGTTGCATATCTTTTTATATCTTCTTCTGAGAGCTTGTCCATGTCAGTGATCAACAATTCCGAAAGGCCAAGTAAAGGTTGAAAGGGGTTTATCAGGTCGTGAGCGATGATTGAAAAAAACTTATCTTTGGTCTGATTTAATTGTTGAAGTTGTCTTTCTGTTTCAATCAATTGAATATTAGCTTCTTCGAGCGATTTATTGCGATGGGCAATTTTATTTCTCAGGTTCTTTAACCTGCGGAACATGAGTATAGTTAAGAGAATAAAAATAATTACCAGGATTAAAAATATCAGGAACTCTATTATTCTTCGCTGTTCTCTCTTAAGGACAAGTTTTTTGATCTCCTGATCCTGTTTGAGACTACGAATTTTGTATTCCATGTTCTGGGAATCATATTTTTTTTGCAGATCCAATATCTTATCATAGGAATTCTTTTTTTGCAAGGTATCGTGATAGGCTGCATAAATCTTAAGATATTGATAAGCTTTTGGTAAGTCCCCTTTTTGCTTGTAATAAGTTGACAGATTGCTGTAATAGTTTGTCAGGATATCGGGTTTGGGATATCTTTTTACTATTGTTCCCGATCGCAGAAGATAGGTAAGGGCTTTATCGGGATTTTTCTTGTCAAGGTAAAGGGTTGCCAGATTGTTTAATACCAATACTTCCTTGGTTGTGTCCCGGGATAATTTAAAAAAATACAATGCTTTTTTATAGTTTTTCAATGCCCGGTCATATTGTTTCTGTTCATGATAAATCCCTCCGATATTTCCATATGTTTCTGCGATATTTAATATGTTGTTTACCGCTTTATTATGATCCAATGTTTTGTAACCCCAATAAAGGGCCTGGGCCCAGTCTTTCTGCTCCCAGTACATGATCATCATGTTATTATAGTTGACTCCGAGATGCTTGGTTATACCCAGTTTCTTTTTTAATTCGATTGATTTCCGGTTGTAATATATTGCCTTATCATAATCCTTATTGGTTAGATAAATGAGTGCCAGGTTGGTGTAGGAAGAGGCAATGTTTGCAGAATCATGAAGTTTTTCCCGTATTTTTAAAGACTGTATAATATAAAAGGAAGCTTTTTCATAATTATTTAAAAAGAGATGTACTGTAC
>WFSC01000186.1 GCA_015486185.1 Bacteroidales bacterium
GTAATCTCCGGCATAGTCCACCCCCACGCGGGGCAGGGTGGTATAGGGAGGCCGGGTACCGGCATCTTCCAGCCAGATACGGGAGGAAGTTGCCAGGTCTTCAGCATTGAAGGATTTATCAATTTCCAGGTGACGGGTCAGTTTGCCCGGACCGTCAAAGCCTTCAATACCTCTTATCAGCACAGCCTGCGGATGGTCAGCCGGGCCGGTGACGATGTTCATCATCCAGTACATACCATATATTAAATATATGTACAGTACGCCTCCGGGAAGGTACATGGTGGCGGTGCGGGTTGTTTTGCCACGGCTGGCATGACAAGCCAGGTCTTCTTCGCCGCGATAGGCCTCCACTTCCGTAATACGGTGTTTTACGAGACGGCCGTCATCAAATTTCCGTACCAGGAATTTCCCAAGCAGTTCCGGGGCTACTTCCAGCACATCACGTCGAAAAAAGGTATGATCCAGGCGTTTATTATTTCTTACATTCGACATTCGACATTCGATGTTCGTTATTCAATATTCGACATTCAATACGGCATTTTGTCTTCTTTTTCTTTCCAGTTATTAAAAGGGGCTTTCCTCTCCGGGAGTGGAAGGTGCGAATGGGGCAGGTTGCGTTGGATAGGAGGTAAAGCCAACTCGGAATAGATCTGTGCATCCCGGAAACCGGCTTTTGCCGCTTCATCGCGGGAGGATGCATAGACGACACGGTCGATATTGGCCCAGTAGATGGCTCCCAGGCACATGGGACAGGGCTCGCAGGATGCATACAAAACCGTTCCTTTCGGATCAAAAGTTTTCAGGAGAGTACTGCCCCGGCGAATCACATTGATCTCGGCATGGGCGGTGGGATCGTTGTCACGGGTGACGGTATTGCCGGCACGGCTAATGACTTTGCCATCTTTTACTAATACGGCACCAAAAGGACCTCCGCCATTTTCCACACTCTTTTTCGCTTCGTTGATAGCTTCCTGTAAAAGCTGTTCATCATTCTTTTTAATCATTATCAACTTGTTTTGATTGTAAATAATTCAATTTTCTTCAATGCTTAAAAATTACTTTTTGCCACCAAGGCACGAAGGCACCAGGAAAACACTAAAAATTTTTTTCATAATTGGTCAGACTACAAATCTTCTTATACCATTTTTCATTAATGAAACGTCAAAATTAATTAAATAACCAAGTCTTTTTCCAGTTAGTTTCAAGTGACTTAATATTTGTACTTCCCAAACCGGATTAACATTTTCCAGTGCTTTCAATTCACAGATTACTTTTTCCTCAACTAATATATCCAGTCTTACCTCTGAGTCTTGGTGTCTTAGTGGCCTAACTCCAATTTTTGTTGTCTATACTAAAAATCAGCAATGAATAAAAAAACGTGATGAAATAAACCCCCGCCTGTGTCTCCAGTGTGTCTTCGTATAACATGGACAGGGCGGCTATGATCAGGAAGATCAGCGCGAGGTAATTGTGTTGTTTTTTTTCGAGGAAGAAAGGGGCAAAGAAGGCAAACAGGAAATAGATGAATCCGAAGATACCGTAAGTGATCCAGTAGGTCATGTACTGGTTATGGGCCCGCAGTTGCCAGTCATTTGACAGCGAAGTATGTTCTTTTTCATAATAGGTTTTGAACATGTCCGGCACATCCCCGGTACCCACCCCCAGCCAGAAATGATCCTTTACGATCTGCCATCCTGTTTTCAGATATTCCAGTCGCTGGATGTGGGAATGTCCTGAAAGGTGTCCTTTTTTATATTGTTCGAATTCCCACAGTATCTGATAAAAATAGGGATACAGGGCCAGCCGGTTGGCGAAAAGGTAATTGGCCATGCCGTTTTCGACATTACGGATATCGGTCTGGGTCATCTGAGTAAATCCCACCGAATCTTTCCGCAGATCCTTTGAGGTCATGTAACGGATGAGAGTCATGCGCAACTTTTGTCCACAGAGGTCGCGGTCGTCATAATCCAGGGAGCTGTGACGGTTCCAGGCCTTCCGGAGTTCTTTTTCACAAAGGTACAACCAGATATAATGGCCGTTTTCCGTATCTTCCAGATTGACCGGTGGATCATAGGGATTTCCGTTCATGGTGTAACCTTTTACTGGATTTTCCGGCAGCGGATCCCTGGTATGGAAGCGGTCTATTGCATGAGTAAGCCAACTGGCCGAAAGGAGGATAAGCGTTATGCCCAGGATAACAATAAAATATTTCAACATAAAATTCTTACTTCGTTTGATCAGAAAGATGAACAAAACGAAGGCGAAAAGGGACAGCATGAGTAGGGAGGTGCCGGATTTAAGAATGAACAGGAAGATGATGAACCATGACAGGGAAACAATGTAAACCGTTTTTTCCGTATGATTAAGGAGCCCTTTATATAATATAAGGTATAAAAGAATATGCAGGGAAAGACCTACTGTCAATAACAACCGGATATGGGAAATAAACAGGGAAATCTCACGGATATCCTGTATCTGTACCGGCAACAGGCCTGACAGGGCAGCTATCCCGGCCAGGGTGGCGATCCACAGACCAGCCAGCAGTCCGGCAAAGACCCACTTGAACTCTTTCAGGGATAGCGGAGCGGAGGTGCCGATGATCACAGGCAGTACCAGGATGGGTACCTTAATGACGATATCATGCCAGGCATAGGAGAAATCGGATGTGTTCAACAGTCCGGCCAAGCACAACAGGAAAATGGAGCTGAAGATAATGATACCGGGACGGGAGAAGAGTATATTTTTCTTCTTCCGGAAGTTTCCTTCGAGCAGCCAGATACCAAGCAGGATAAAGGTGCCTACGCTCACCCCGAAAGGGGAAACGGGAAGCGAAAAGGCAATAAGGATCAAACCGGAAAGATAAATGTTCCGGTCATTCAGTATCCGGTGTCTGAAAAATGCCATAGGACAAAATTGCATAAAAAAAATTAATTAGGTGCTGGGTGCAGGGTACTGGTTGCTGCGAATAAAAGCTATCACGCAGAGGACCGCAGAGCAGCGCAGAGAACCGCGAAGAATAATTACTACGTCCTAATCCTCTAAACCCTAATCCCTTAAACCTATTTGCTTCATCTCTTCATCGCTTCATTAGGTATTGGTTGCTGGTTGTTCCTGGTTCCTTGTTCCTGGTTGTTGCCCGATATAGCTATTACGCAGAACCGCAAAGAATCTATGTTAAACATTTTATTGTTTTTCAATTACGTGCCTTAGGCGTGCTGGCAGGTCTTATCTTGAGTCTCTTTTTTTTCAAAATAGTACCGGGAAATATCTTTCATGAAAAAATAAAGGGGGGTTTTTCTTGTAAAAAGAAAAAGATTTGTATTTTTGCAGTCCACAAAAAAAAGGTTGTGGCTGTATTTAGGTGTTAATTAAAAAATTAGGGAGAAAGTGAACAC
>WFSC01000187.1 GCA_015486185.1 Bacteroidales bacterium
GATTACAATAATATTATCCGGTAAAAGTGGTTTGATAAAAACGGACCTATGTCTTCTTGTTGATGGGGCATGATTAAAATTTTTCCCGTCTGTTATATATTTCTTCTGTAGAAAAACAGATCTGATTGGCAGGAGGGAGTTTGTCATATTATATTATTATAAGGGTTTAACCCTTTCCACAACCCTTTCTCCGGTATATTTTCTTATCAATGGCAGAAGGGAGTTTGTCTTCACAGATCGATATAAAACCATTTTTTCATCCTGTCTGTGTATATTTGCATGAAAAAATTTATGTAGGTTTGAAAAAAAACAATATGTCCAAAGGTTTCTCTTTTCTTTTTTTATTGATTCCGGCAATGTTGGTTTCCTGTCATTCCCGTAAGTCTGTCAAACAGGAGCAGGCTCTGTCCGGACTATGGTCAACCGGAAAAAAGGAGCATTTTTCTCCCGGCACGGTGCAAAAGGTCTTCGTGACCGGTGATTCCAGCCAGTCCTATGCGCTTTATCTTCCTGAAAGATACAACGACAGTCTTTCATGGCCCGTGATTTATTTCTTTGACCCACAGGCTGCCGGCGATCTCCCGTTAAGGAAATATGCATCCTGGGCCGGTCAGTTCGGCTATGTTTTGTTTGGCTCCAACAATATAAAAAACCAAATGTCAGGTACCGATATGAACCGTTTTATACGTTCCCTGTTTGATGATACCTACCGGCGTTTTTCACTGGATGCAAAAAGGACCTATGTTGCCGGTTTTTCCGGCGGCGCCCGTGTAGCCAGTTCCATTGCCCTCTCTGATCCTGCCATACGGGGAGTGATTGCCTGTGGCGGAGGATTCCCTTCCACCACCCAACTACCCCCTGTTCATTTCGACTTTCTGGCCTTTGCCGGCTATGAGGATTTTAACCTGCCCGAGCTTATCCAACTGGATAAAACACTTCAATCCCAACCATGCCGGCACTTTCTTATCCGTTTTAATGGCAAACATGCCTGGCCCGATTCTCTTATCTTCCGGGATGCCTTTTACTGGCTTGATTTCAATGCCATGAAAGATAAATCGATACCGGTCAATGACTCTCTGATACAATCCTTTGAGCATGAAATACTGGCAAAACTTGATAAAACTCCTGCAAAATCTTTGACCGACAGAGCCGCCCTTATTTCAGAAATGGTCACTTTTCTGCAGGGATTGGCTTCGACAGAGAAGTATGAAAAAGAATTAAATGCCATCTATGCAAGTCCTGCCTGGCAAAAAAAGCAGGAACAGTTTGCTGCTCTTATCAAAGAAGAAAACCGTCTTCAGCAATTCTATATACGGGCATTTACCACACAACCCCTTTCGTGGTGGAGGGAAGAGGTGCAAAAACTGAACAACAGTATTGCTAAAAGCAAAGGGAACCTGAAATATTCCAAATTACGTCTTTTGCATTTTCTCAGTCTGGCTGCCTATATGCAGGCCGATGCAGCCATCCGGCAGAAAAGGAACCCTGATGCGGAGAAATATGTCAGCATTTATAAACTGGTTGACCCTGCCAATTCCTATGTATGGTATTTTTCTGCCATCCTGCAGGCCCGGGCCGGACAGAAGGAAAAGGCACTGAAAATGTTGAATAAAGCCGTAGAAATGGGATTTGATGATATTCAGGATATGAAAAGAAGGCCTGCGTTCGGGATTATAAAAAACGATCCGGCCTATCAAAAAATACTGAGCGAAATCGCTGACTGAAAAAAGTTATAAACCATGGAGACAGTAACAGAACGTTTTTTACGGTATGCAAAAAAAGATACCCAATCGGATGAAAATTCAAAGACCGTACCCAGCACAAAAAAACAACTTATACTGGCCCGTATGCTGGTAAAGGAATTAAAGGAAGCAGGTCTGAAGGATGCATCTGTTGATAATAACGGGTATGTAATGGCCACATTGCCGGCCAATACGGACAAAAAAACACCTGTTATCGGATGGATCGCTCATATGGATACCAGTCCTGACTTTACGGCTGAGAATGTTCAACCTGTAATACATAAAAATTATGACGGGAAGGATATTGTCCTGAACAGTAAAAAAAACATTGTATTATCACCGGCAGATTTCCCCGAATTACTTGAATATCGTGGTCAGGATATTATCACTACCGACGGGACCACCCTGCTGGGGGCCGACGATAAGGCCGGCATTGCCGCGATCATGACGGCTTTGTCGTGGCTGCATGAACATCCGGAAGTCAGGCATGGCACCCTGAAGATAGGCTTTACCCCCGATGAAGAGATCGGACGGGGCGCCGATCACTTTGACGTGAAAAAATTCGGTGCCGATTTTGCCTACACGGTTGACGGCGGTAGCTTGGGAGAGCTGGAGTTTGAGAATTTCAATGCAGCACTGGCCACTGTAACCTTCACAGGACGTAATGTCCATCCGGGCACAGCCAAGAATAAGATGATCAACTCCATGCACCTGGCTATGGAATTCAATGCGATGCTGCCGGCACACGAACGGCCGGAACATACGGAAGGATATGAGGGATTTTTTCATCTCATCGACATACGCGGGGAAGTTGAAAAAACCGTCATGCGCTACCTGGTAAGAGATCATGACCGTGAGCACTTTGAATACAGGAAAAAATTCCTTGAAGAATGTGCTTCACTGATCCGGGTCAAATACGGACCGGACGTTGTTAAACTGGAACTGAGAGATCAGTATTACAATATGAAGGAAAAAATAGAACCGGTGAAATATGTCGTTGACCTGGCCCGGAAAGCCATGATCCAATGTGGGGTTAAACCCATTGAAAAACCTATCCGGGGCGGTACGGACGGGGCCCGCCTTTCTTACATGGGACTACCCACGCCCAATCTGTTTACGGGAGGACATAATTTTCACGGCAGGTATGAGTTTATACCCATACCGTCAATGGAGAAAGCGGTAGAGGTGATATTGAAGATTATTGAATTGGGAGAAAAATATACCGGATTACGTCCCGCCTGACGGCCGTGACGTGATCCAGGGCTGGGGCGCCTTACAACGCCTGAAAAAATGCACAGCCTGTGGCTGTATTAGCTTTTTTCTTCCCGTCCGCCTTTTGCAAACAAGTTTGCCAGGCTCCCGGAAATAAAAAATCCGGCTAATGCCGGCATTTTTTCAGGCGTTGTGGGATATACTGGATTCGAACCAGTGACCTCATGCCTGTCAAGCATGCGCTCTAAACCAACTGAGCTAATACCCCGTTAACGCCGCAAAAATAAAAAAATTCTTTTACTTACCGTCCTCCTAAGTTACGCTTTGGTCAAAGAACTCCCTGTCTGACGGCCGACGGAAGGCAAGGCAGACAATCACGGGCCGGGGTTATTCAAACCTTTCTACTTTTCTCTCTTCCGTGGTACCAACCATACGCCGAGGGTGAGCAGCAGCAGGCCGGCGGCTGTGATCCAGGCCCACAGGTTAGCCTGCCGGCTGGCAGCAAACATATCCAGGTCATCCCCCAGAAAACGGGCCGGCCGTATCTGCCACGACAAAAGTTTCCCGTTTGTCTTATCAGCATTAGAATCATACACCCTGCCCGGAAGCTCTGTGAGATTCTCATATTCCTTTCCGATAGCCGATGAAAGAATGTTCTGCAAGGTGACATATTTTGTAAAAGAAGCCGGATAATGATTTATTATCGTATCCGGATCCAGACCGTATCGTTGCATAAACCAGGCTTGAAAATTATTTTTGTCATTACCCAGATCGGCAAAGGCAGTTACATATTCTTTCATCAGGGTGTCTTTGCCGGAAAGCAGGCTATCCTTTGTAAAACTTCCTTCAGGATACTTTTGCACCACCTGTTTCAGTCCGACAAAAAACTCCCGGAACATACAGGAAGCTATCCACCGGACGGATCTGTCTCCCACCTTGTTATCAAATTTTTTTTGTTCGATGGAATCCCGGCCTGCCAGCATTTCTTTCCGCTGGTCATCACCTGCCATAAAATAACGCATCTCCTCTTCCGTCATAAAATCAGACATGGGATACTCATCAAAAACCTGGTAGATCGTCTCCTGATAATAATAAAAGGTATAAAACCACATGAACTTCTTATCAAAAGAGATCTCTCTTTTTACTCCGGATAAGGCATTGGGAATATTTTTATAATCATTATTCATCCGGCGTACATCTGAAAATTCCTTTTCCATACGCACATTATATACCGTTGTGTCGGCCGTATCGCGTTGCATGGTAATGTTCCAGGCAGAATCAACGGGAGTACAAAGATCGCTGAAATCAAAATTTTTCTTATCTGTTTTGAAGGTTACCACGCGCCGTACCGTACCATTGGGATGGAACTGTGTCGTGACCTTTTCATCGGTAATACAGGCTGAAAGAAGAAATAAGAAGCCCAGGGGAAGAATATACTTGATCATTTTAACAGGTTTTTTAGAAATACAAGATACAAAAATTAATTAAGTGACTGTACTTCCAGACCTTTGAGCCGAAAAGATCGAAAGTCGAAAAGACAAAGGATTATTTAGTTCCTGGATGCTGGTTACTGGGTGCTGGTTGCCGGTTGCTGGGTGGCGGGATACCTCTCCCCTCCCTAAGGACACAGGCATGCCTGCAAATTTCGCTATGATCCGGCCAGTTCCTTTTTCCTTTTTCTGAGGATAACCCACAGTAGGATAATACCGGTAAGGACAAACGGAATACTGAGCAACTGGCCCATATCCAGCGGTAATTTACTCTCGAACGGTTCCTGATTTTCTTTGATAAATTCAATGAAGAAACGTGCCGTAAAGGTCAGGATCAGGAAAAGACTGAAAAGATATCCCTCCAGTACTTTTCCCTGTCTTTTAAGATAAATCCAATAGAGTGCCACAAAAATAGCGAGATAGGACAAGGCTTCATAGATCTGGGTAGGATGCTTGGGTACTGTTTCTCCGTTACGTACAAAGATAAATCCCCATGGCAAATGGGTAGGGATCCCGTAAATTTCCGAGTTCATCAGGTTTCCCATGCGGATAAAAAAGCCGGACAGGGCCACTACAACCACGATGCGGTCCAGGATCCACAGGAAATGCCGTTTGGTTTCTTTTGCAAAGATCCAGAGAGCCAGCAGGATCCCTATTGCCGCTCCATGACTGGCCAGTCCACCGTGCCATATTTTCAGTATCTCTCCCGGATGATGGCAGAAATAAGAAGGCTCATAGAAACATACATGTCCCAGCCGTGCCCCGATGATCGTCCCCAATGCCATATACAGGGTCAGCTTATCCAACAGGTTTTCCGGTACCCCTTCTTTTTTAAACATTTTCCCGACGATAACATAACCAAACAGAAAGGCCAGGGCAAAAAACAGTCCGTACCAGCGAACGGCAAAACTGCCGATGCGAAAGATCTCCGGGTTCACGTCCCATCGGATATATTGAAGTATCATATTTCTAAATTTTGACCAAAGCTATAAAAAAAGATCGAAACTTTGTAAGTTTGCATCTCATCAGAACCATACCGTGAAAACAGGATCATTCATAATTGCAGGGATTTTCATCACCGTTTTAATTACGGGATCATGTGCCAGGGTAGGCGCTCCCCCCGGCGGTCCCAAGGATACCACCCCTCCGAAAGTCGTCGAATCAAAACCGCCCAACCATTCGGTAAATTTTAAGGGCCATACCATAGAGATCCGTTTTGATGAATTCGTCGAACTGGACAATGTCCGGAAAAAGCTGATCGTTTCCCCTCCCTTATCCCAAAAACCGGATGTCAGGTTAAAAGGCAAATCATTGATCATTCATCTAACCGACACCCTGCTGGATAATACCACCTATACTTTCAATTTTGGCGATGCCATCAAAGATCTTGATGAAGGGAATATCCTGGAAAACTACACGTTTGTCTTTTCCACCGGAGCATCCCTGGACTCTCTGCAAATCCATGGCCGGTTGCTTGATGCTTTTAACCTGCATCCGCCCGAAGGAGCTTTCGTTCTGCTTTATGATCATTACGGAGACTCTGTTCCGCTAAAGGAAAAACCATTATATGTGAGTAAAGCAGATGAAGACGGGGCGTTTTTCCTGCAGAACCTGAAAGCTGATACTTTTCAGATCATTGGTCTGACAGATGGAAATTCGGATTATGAATATA
>WFSC01000188.1 GCA_015486185.1 Bacteroidales bacterium
ATTTTACAAAATTGAAGAATAGTTGTTTTTAAAAAAGTTATTAACCAAAATCTGACTACTATGAAAAGAAAAGGATTACTCGTAAGTCTTGCTATTATTAGCATTTTCTCTCTTTCTATTCTTTCCTGCAAGAAAGAATCCACACCTGCGCCTACCGTACAGATATCATTTAGTGTGGACGGCTATCAGGTAGCTTTTACAGCTTTGGTCACCAATGCAGATACGTATGCCTGGGATTTCGGTGATGGTAAAACCAGTACGGAGCAAAACCCGGTTCATGTATATGAACAATCGGGAAAATACGATGTCAGTCTGACCGTTAACGGAAAAGGCGGTTCGGCCACAGCCAACACCCAGGTTGAGATCGCTGCTTCCAAGCTTGAGATGCTGACAGGCGGACCTGCTGCCACCGATGGAAAATCATGGCAATTCAGTAATCAGGCCGGCGAAGGAGATGCTGTTTTGCACGCTGATAAAGATTTTACTGTAGATCCTTCTACACCAATCGTATCAGGTATTTTAGGAATGATAGGTTACAACTCGGAATATAATGATGAGTTTATCTTCAAAAACAATAATGGAAATTATGAATATTCTCATATTACTGATAACGACAGCGTCCTGACAAACGCAATTTTTGCTATGGCAAACAACATTTCCGGCAGACCTAATGATATGACAGATCTGATTCTTCTCACTCCTTTCACCCCTGAAGCTGCCACATTTAAGTTTATGGAAGATACTACATTGGAACTTAATGTAACAAGTGATGAATCCCCGGATAGTACCTGGACAGAGTCTTGGAGCGGTGTTGATGTTATTGAAATTGAAGGTGGAAAAGAATTCATTGGTGTGCAGGATTTCACAAGAAAGTATATCGCTTTTAAATTAACAGCTGACGAATTGCAACTTGGAATGTTTATTTCAGCTACTACTGGTAATTATGCAGCGACACCTTCCCATGTATTGCGAATGACTTTTACACCGAAACAGTAACAGGAATAAAGAAAAGAATTACATCACATCAACAACAAGCAAGGGCTCAGGATTCTGAGCCCTTACTGTTTTAGGTAATCATACACAAAACATTGCCATCATCATGAAAAATCCTGTATTTATCACCTTATTTTCCATTTTTATTTTTCTGTCCGCCTGTAACAGGCAACCAGAGGCGCCAGTCACTTTCAAAAGCCAGATCTTCCCTTATACCCGTGAGCATACCCATGGGTCAACCATTGTCGAGCTGCCCGACGGCGATCTGCTGGCTGCCTGGTTCCAGGGATCGGGCGAGCGTTGGGCTGATGATGTACGTATCATGGGGGCAAGACTACATAAATATGATACGGTCTGGAGCAAGCCATTCCTGATGGCAGATGTACCGGATTTCCCGGATATCAATCCTGCCTTGTTTATGGATAAAGAAAACCGACTATGGCTTGCCTGGTACACGGTCATTGCCAACCAGTGGTCTACTTCCCTGCCCATGCTTCGTTTTAGCACTAACTACATGCAAAAAGAAGGACCCCCTAAATGGGACTGGCAACAGCCTCTTATCGTAAAACCCGGAGATAAAACGGAACACGGTATAAAACCCGGAGATAAGTTTGTTCGCTCCGTAGAAAAACAGGTAGATCATTACAGACAGAAAATTCTAAAGACTGCCGGGAAGAATAGTGAGTTATACAAACAATGGAAATTATGGAAAAAGGATCTTTTGTATAAAGCAAAAGGGGAAAACATGATCCGCAAAGGATATTACATCAACGCCAAAAATGAACGCATAGATACTTTATTGGGATATCCTTATTTCCGGCGAATGGGATGGCAGACAAAAAATAAGGCAGTAGTTTTAAAAGACGGACGGATCATCCTACCCTATTATTCTGATGGTTTTGATTTTTCCATAATGGCTATTACAGATGACGATGGCCGGCACTGGAAGTTCTCCAATCCACTCGTAGCCCCGGGAGACATCCAGCCTTCCATTGCTATTAAAAAAGACGGGACCCTGGCAGCCTATATGAGAGACAATGGTCCTCCCCCCCAGCGGCTGATGTATTGTGAATCGAAAGACAGGGGTATGACATGGAGTCCTGTTCGGGATTCACAAATTCCCAACCCTGGTTCAGGTGCTGACATTGTCACGCTGCAAAACGGACACTGGGTACTTGCCTATAATGATACCGAGGAGGGACGTCATAGTCTGGCGGTATCCCTCTCGACCGATGAAGGGAAGACCTGGCCATGGACCCGTCATCTGGAACTGGACACCCGCGATCCCGGGATCGCTACCTCTGCCTCCTACCCTTCCATTATTGAAGGGAAAAACGGCATCATACACGTCGTTTACAGTTACAGCCGGAATGACCTGAAAAACAAGCCGCATGAGACCATAAAATATGCGAGGATCACCGAGGAATGGATCAGGGGGAACGTTGAACGTTGATCGTTGATCGTTGAACGATGAACGATGAACAAGAGAAGATTATCGATATAGTCTTCGCAGATCCGTACCACTAAGGGGCCGGTTGTGTTGGATAAGGAATATTATAGCCTTTCACAGCATGCCAGAGAATACGGTTAAAGGTATCCTCGTCGATCCGGTCCACATCCTCCAGATCCTGTTCCATTGACTTTTTTGCCCAGTAGAGGGCCTCGGCGGATAGATCTTTCAGCGAAGGATTGATCTTATCCAATGGTATATTATTAGGAACAGCGGTATAGGGAGTAAGATCCGGCTTATCCGTGAAACAGTCAGTCATAGGCTCTGCTGTCAAATCAAACCGGTTGAGAGGAGGGATACCCAGTATATTTTCAATAGTACGGAACATGCTGATCTGGGAATAACAGGTTGAGACCACCTCTCCCCTTTTGGTATAGGGGCTGATAACATACCCTACGGTACGGTGACTATCCACATGGTCGAGGCCGGCCTGGGGGTCATCTTCAGTTACCAGAATACAGGTATTTTTCCAGAACTTACTATGAGAAATGGCTTCGACGATCCTTCCCAGGGCC
>WFSC01000189.1 GCA_015486185.1 Bacteroidales bacterium
CCCGAGAATGCGCAGCACTTTCCTGCGGTGAACCGGTGAAGAATAGTGAAACATGATGTAAAGATAAAAGATAAAAGGAAAAAGATAAAAGAAAAAAGAATGGTTTATTGCTCTTCCGCTACTCAGCGGCGCTGGGTGAAAGCTTTTCACCCAGGTAACCCTGCACCCGGCAACTTCTTCTTCCTTTTGCTTTCACCTTATTCCAAACATTTTATTAGTTTTGAGACTTACCAAAAGCTTCCCGGTGGATACCAGCACATACAAGAAAGAGCGGCGGCGTTTTTTTATGGGCAATATGCTCAGGGGTGGTTTGTGGCTGTTGATCATCCTGGGTTTTTTTATCCTGCTGGAGGTGCTGGAATTTGACTATTATGCTTTGATGGGCCGCTTTTATGACCGGCCGCTGGTTTTATTTCTGATCTATTCTTTTTCTGAAACTTTCTTTGGTATTATTCCACCTGAATTATTTATGATATGGGCCAGGGGATATCAAAATATTATACAATATGTTGAGATCGTTAGTCTGTTGGCGGTAATCTCATATATCGCCGGTATCATTGGTTATTTTGCCGGCCGCTATTTCGGAGACCTGCCTTTTTATCAAAAAATAAAAAGGTATAAACTGAACCGGGTAATTCCATTGGTGCAAAAATACGGCTTTCTCCTGGTGATCATTGCCGCCCTTACTCCCGTTCCTTTTTCTGCCACCTGTATGGTTGTGGGTTCGCTCCGCTTTCCTTTCCGGAAATTCCTGTTTTTTTCCGCCTTTCGTTTTTTGCGTTTTGTGTTGTATGCATATATAGTTTGGCATGCTACGCTGTGAGATGATATATTTATTCTTATGTTTTAAAAAAAACTTTTTATCTTTGAATGATTATACGGATCATGTAAGATCAATGAAAATCAAATTACAAAAATTGTGTTTTACTTAAAATTTTAGTTATGAAAAAATTAGTTTTATTGTTTTTAGGTTTTATTATTTCTGTTCCTCTTTTACAGGCACAGACTTTGGATGAAGTGCTGAACAAGTATTTTAAGGCATCGGGTACCGAATTACTTGCAAAGAAAAAAACGATCGTGGTAAAAGGGAGTGCCAATCAGATGGACATGAAGTTGCCTATGGTGATTAAGGTAAAACGCCCCAATAAATTCAGGATGGAAATGGAGCTGCAGGGCCAGAAAATGGTCACCGCCTTTGACGGGGAACATGGCTGGATGATCGCTCCCTGGATGAGTCCCGATCCTCAGGATCTGGCCGGAAAACAACTGGATCAGGCCAAAGAACAGGCTGATATGGAAGGAGATCTGTATAACTATAAGAAAAAGGGTCATAAAGCTACCTATATGGGAAAAGAAGAGTTGGAAGGAAGTGAAGTCTATAAAATAAAGCTGGAAAAGAAAAACGGTGATGTACAGTATTATTATATTGATACGGATGTAAATCTCCCGGTAAAAGTTACAACAATAGCCAAGCAGGGGGGTAATGAAGTGAAGGTGGATACCTATATGAGTAATTATAAAACCGTTGACGGTATTACCATGCCTATGAGTATCCAAAGTAAAGTGGAAGGAACCGATCAGACGCAGAATATTAATATAGATTCTGTTGCATTTGATGCAGAGCTTCCGGATTCCATCTTTGTCAAACCTGCCAGGTAAGGCTAAAAACAAACAGTATGAAACGGCTTCTACCTTTGATGACGGCTGTAATGGCTGTCTTATTTGCCTTTCCGGGATGGTCACAGGAACCTCCCCGTATTTCTTCCTATACGTTCAGTGATATTAAGGCACGCCAGATCGGCCCGGCACGTATGAGCGGACGCATAACGGTTCTCGATGGTGTGGCGAAAGATGACCGTATTGTATATGCCGGTACCGCTTCGGGAGGCGTATGGAAAAGTAAAAATGCCGGTATTACCTTCCGGCCCGTATTTGACAAACAGGTGATGTCCATCGGCACCATTGCTATCGACCAGAAACACCCCGATACGGTTTATGTAGGTACGGGAGAAGTCTGGACACGCAACAGTACCTCTGTCGGGAAAGGCCTTTATCGTACTACAGATGGCGGAGATGACTGGGAATTTCTCGGACTGGAGAAAACCGAGCGGATTGCAAAAATTATTATCAATCCTGTCGATTCTTCCATTATTTACGTGGCGGCGTTGGGGCACCTGTGGAATGCCAATCCTGAAAGGGGCGTATATCGGTCAAAAGACGGTGGCAAGACCTGGAAGAAAGTATTATTTGTTGATGAAAACACAGGATGTTCGGCGCTGATCATGCTGCCGGGACATCCGGAAGTGCTTTTTGCCGGGATGTGGGACTTCAGACGGTTGCCCTGGTCCTTCCGCTCGGGAGGCAAAGGCAGCGGACTATATAAATCCACAGACGGAGGGGACACCTGGACAAAAGTGACGGCTAAAGGATTGCCAGCGGGGACGCTGGGGCGGATCGCCCTGGATGTATCACCGGTAAAGCCGGACCGTATCTATGCCCTGATCGAATCTAAAAAAACAGCCCTGTACCGTTCCGATGACGGCGGAGAGACATGGAACATGATGAACAAGACATCCGCTGTGAGTGAACGTCCTTTTTATTTCTCCAATATCTTTGCCGACCCCGTGGATACCAATCGTGTGTACAAGCCCGGCCTGATGTTCGGTTACAGTAAAGACGGAGGCAAGACATTTAACCGTGGAAATCTTATGTCTTTCAGTGGAGGGGTACACTCCGATCAGCATGCCCTTTGGATAAGTCCGGCAAATAACAAATTTATGTACCTGGGTACGGATGGCGGCGTATATGTATCCAACGACCAGGGAAAGACCTGGCGTATGGTACATAACCTTCCCGTATCCCAGTTCTATCATGTGTCTGTGGATAATCAGGATCCTTACTGGGTATATGGCGGACTGCAGGACAACGGTTCATGGATGGGTCCGTCAGAAGCCCCCGGAGGGATCAGCAATGCCGAATGGAAAAACATCGGCGGCGGTGACGGTTTTTATGCCTTTGCCGATCCGGATGACCCGGGGGTGATATATTCCCAGTCGCAGGGTGGCGAGATAAGCAGGATCTATGTCCACACCCACGAGATGAAAGATATTAAACCCTATGCTGACGAACAAACCGGCAAATTGCGGTTTAACTGGAACACTCCTTTTCTGTTCGGACCTTCCGGGGCACTCTATATCGGCAGTCAGTATCTTTTCCGTTCCGAAAACAAGGGGGATACCTGGGAACGTATCTCCCCCGATCTGACTACCAATAATCCGGCAAAACTGCAGCAGGATAAATCGGGCGGTCTGACAAAAGACAATACCACTGCAGAAAATCATTGCACGATCTTTACAATAGGGGAGTCTCCCTTGGACAAGAATATCATATGGGTGGGTACCGATGATGGTAACCTGCAGGTAACCCGCGACGGGGGGAAAACATGGGATAATGTGGTGTCACGTATTCAGGGCCTGCCGGCAAATACCTGGTGCTCATCCGTGACCCCGGGCCGTTTTAATAAGGCTGTGGCGTATGTCACTTTTGACGGCCATCGCACGGGGGATATGACCCCATATGTATTCATGACCCGGGATTATGGGAAAACCTGGACATCCCTGTCAACTGATGATCTGGAAGGCTATTGCCATAAAATCATTGAAGACACGCAGGAACCTCATCTCTTGTTTTTGGGCACCGAGTTTGGCCTCTGGCTTTCGGTGGATCAGGGCAGCCACTGGGCCCGTTTTACGGGTAATTTCCCAAAAGTTTCCGTACGTGATATGGTAATTCAGAAACGGGAGAACGACCTGGTAGTAGCTACCCACGGCCGGGGAATATTGATCATTGATGATATCACGCCCTTGCGCTTTCTAACACCGGATATACTGGATGAAGATATGGCCTTCCTGCCGTCACGACCCTATATTCTGAAAAATCAGGGTTATACGCAAGAGTTTGCCGGCAATGACGGATTTGTTGCTCCCAATCCGCCGGAAGCCGCTATGCTTACCTATTATCTGAAAAAACGGCACTTCTTTGGGGATATGCATATAGAAGTATATGACCAGAATGGTAAGAAGATCAAAGAACTGGCTGCCGGGAAAAGAAAAGGGATCAACCGGGTGCCCTTGGGGATACGTCTTAAACCGCCCAGGGTACCAACATCCAAAACACTTTCCTTTGCCGGTTTTATGGGGCCGCTGATGCCCCCCGGAGATTACAGGGTGAAGGTGATCAAAAATGATCAGGTGCTGGAAGGTTCCTTTACCATCCGGGATGATCCTGAACTGCCCTATAGTGCCGGAGACCGCGCTCTGCAACGCAAAACCCTGATGAAAGCCTATAATATGCTGGAGGATCTGGCTTACCTCGACCGCCAGGTGACAGATGTGATGAAGGATATTACGTTGCTTGAGAAACGGAAACTTCCCGGCAGCCTGAAGAAAAAAATAGATTTTCTGAAAACAGAAATGAATGGGATCCACAGCAAGCTGGTGGCCACCAAAGCCGAAGGGATGTTCACTTCGGAAGAACAACTCCGGGAGAAGATCGCTGCCGTTTATGGCGGGGTGGTTAACTACCTGGGACGACCCACCCAATCACAAATACAGCGTCTGGATGTGCTGGATAGGGAAATGCAGGGTTATCAGGAACGGTATGACAAAATAAATGAGAATCAGATCAAAAAAATAAATACCATACTTAAAAAGAAGGGATTGAAACCTGTGCAAACCATATCCCGAGAAGACTTTGATAAGGAGAAAGATAAATGATCTTTGATCTTTTTCTTGCAAGATGCTAACATAAAATAACCTGATTATGAAAAAAATTTTTGTACCCCTTTTTCTGGTACTCAGCCTTTCTGCTTTCTCAAAAAGTTATTATGTGGACAGCAGTGCTGCCGGCACGAATGACGGAAGCAGTTGGGTCAATGCGTATGACAGTCTTCATAAAGCGCTGGATGTTGCCATAGACGGTGACTCGGTCCTTGTGGCCGAAGGGGTTTACAAACCACCGGCTAATACCGACCGGACCGTGTGTTTTCATATGCCTTCAGGTGTAAAGTTGATAGGAGGTTATCCCTCCGGTGGGGGAGTGCGGAGCCTAACCGATCACCAAACTGTACTTTCCGGAGATATCGGCGTGCAGGGAGATCCGTCTGATAATACCTATCATGTGATTTCCTGCAACCAAACCAATCCGGCTACGGTACTTGATGGCTTATACATTACGGGAGGATATGCAGACGGAACCGGTGAGGATGGCAACGGTGGGGGAATCTATGTGAAGACCAACAGCTCGAGATATTACGGGGTGACTATCATCCGCTGTCATGTATATGAAAATTATGCGAATAACGGTGGCGGGATCTATATTAACCAGAAAGGAGATATTTATTACAGTACCATTGAGAACAATCATGCCGGCTCCTATGGCGGAGGATTATATATCAAAGACGATGGAAGGTCCTATAATACCGTTATACGTAACAACTATGCGGGACAGGGTGGCGGAGGTGTGAACATCAGTGGCTTCAATGGTGCGCCGGGCTTGATTAATTGTATCATATCAAACAATGAAACCGCAGGGGAGGGCAGCGGCGTCTTCCAGGGAGAGTCCCGTGTAATAAACTGTACCATAGTGAATAACAAAGGAGGTCATGCCGTGAAACAGGGAACCTATGCAAGTATCAGTAATTCTATTATTTGGGGTAATGAGCCTTTTCAGTTCGTCAAGGGAAATTACGCTACCATTGTCGCTTGTGCCATTGCCGACGCGTCCCTTAACGATCCGGGGGTCATAGTGATTGACAGCCTGAACAGTGGATTGAATGATACTGTCAATTATGTCCGTTTCTTTTATCCTGCCGACTCGATCGGCAATGTTTCCACTCCCGAAGGGATGACCCGGTTGATACAGGCTTACTGGGATATCCTCCCGGGGTCAGCCTGCATCAATAAAGGGGACAAAAGTCAGTATCCGGACGTATCCCCGGATCACGATTATTATGGTTTTCCCCGGGTTGTGATGGATACGATCGATATCGGCGTTGCCGAGGCCAGGATAAATGTGAGTACTGACAGTGTAATGGTCCGGTATGATCACAATGATATGATCTTTTACGGAAATGTGTTATTCTCCCTTGACCTTGACCTGACAGTCAGGGGATTTGACTGGGGCGACAACCCGGATGAGCCGGAACACACTGTCGTGGATAATGCCACCGGCTGGTATGCATACTCCGATACGATTTCACCGTTACCTGCTCCCGGTACTTATTATTACCGTGCCTGGGGTAAGATAAGTACGACTTCCTATCCCGCACCGGCCAAGCGTTTTGTGATTTGTTCGCACGATACTACAAAAGAATATGCAGAGGTTTGTTACGGAACAGCTTATGTCTTTCCCGACAGCACTGTGATCAACCCTGTGACAAAAGACACATCTCACGTTAGTAGCCTGGTTTCGGTGAATGGTTGTGACAGTCTGGTGACTACCTGGTTGAGCGTAACAAAAACGGACACTTCCGTTACTGTGGACGGGATCACACTCACCGCTTCGGTAAATAATGAGACCTGGCAGTGGGTGGATTGTAACAATGGCTATAAAACCATTGATGGTGCAACAGGCCAGAGTTTTACCCCGGCACAGAACGGAAGTTATGCCGTAATCGTAAGCATGGGGGCCTGTACTGATACATCATCCTGTTATGATGTAACCACAGTGGGTGTTGAAAGGCAGGATTGGAAATCGGTTTTTGAAGTATATCCGAATCCGGCCGGAGAAAGTCTGACTATTCAGCATACTGGAAATACATTTTCAGGGACCATAGAGCTGCTGGACGCGATAGGCAAGACCGTGGTGAAAAAGGAAGTACAGCAAGTCAGCGTCGTAACACTTCCGTTGACAGGTATCAGACCCGGCGTCTATTTCCTTAAAATAACAACACAAAAGAAAACAGTTATCCTGAAAATATTAAAGAACTGAGATCCATTAGCTTATTTTCGTTATTCTTTTATTATCTTCTTTATTATGGTTCCTTTATTTGTGATAAGTTTGATCAGATAAAAACCCTTGACCTTGCCGGTAAGATCGATGGCAGCCTGTTGGCCATTCATACGGATCTGACCTATTACTTTTCCCGTGAAATCCATGATCTCTATTCTTTGGATCTGTATTCCGTTGCATTCCACAAATAGATGATCCCTGGCAGGATTGGGATAGAGCCTGACAGATTTCCCCAGGACCTGATCATTGATTCCCACGGTGGTTATAGTATGACAGGAGGAAGTGGCGCTGCATGACGGGGAGGTGATGATCACGGCATAACTGCCGTTGGCGGTAGCCGTGAACGATTGATTTGTTTCTCCCGGTATATCGGCATTCCCGTTGTTGCAATCCACCCATTGGTAACTAACATTGCCCGTAGCGTTGGCCGTCAGGGTGATACCGTTCACCGTAACGGTAGTATCAATGTTACAGCATGTTTCCGTGTGGGTATATCCCTGCCATGACAGGAAAGGATAACCATCGTTCTTCGCAGCGTTCATCCCCCACAGATCCTCCGTTCCGTTGTCTGTTTCTCCCATGAAATCCCAGGTAGCTTCCGTGCCATCCACATAAGTACAAAGATTTTTCATCTCTGCGGTAGTCTTACCATAACCGGCACCTGCTGCAATGCCGGCAGTAATCGTATCCCAGAAAGACTGGGTGACATAATAATTGGGATTACTGTAACCAGCAAGCCCGCCGGCAGTACCGCCGGTCCGGGTAATGCTTCCGGTACTGTAAGAGTGATCGATCTTTCCGCCATTATTGTTTCCGACCAGTCCTCCTGTTATATCATTGCCGGTTATCTCTGTCCTGCTGTAGCAATTGCTGATGGTGGAAGAATTGATGTTTGACCCGGTGATACCTCCCACATTATCTTTACCGCTTACCCGGCCGGTAGTGAAACATGCAAAAACGTAAGAAGACTGGTCTGACTGACCTGCTAATGCAGCGGTATAACCGCCTCCGGAGATATTGGCTGAAGTAAGTCCCAGACTGTCTATTCCGGCATTTTGAAGATAGCCGAACAAAGCAATGTTATCCACACCGGGTCTGTTGATATACAGCGAATCGACAATATGTCCTTTTCCGTTGTAATGACCTGTAAAATGTATGTTACTGTTACCGACAGGTTGTAATCCTTTACCTCCGTTCCACTGACTTGTCAGGGCAGCAGAGATATCAGCCGTCTGGATAAAATATTTATCCCAGGCTTCCGAATGTTGTGTCAGCCACAGCAGATCGCCCAGACAGGTGATCCGGTAAGGATCCTCCGCCGTACCCGAGCCTTTTGGTACAGAGGTGGAGAATACGTGTGTATTACCATAGTAAGTACCGTAATCATTGGTAATGTATGCCCTGACGAAATAAAACTCCTGGACAGATAATCCTGTGATATTCGAGGAGAAAGGACCTGTTGAATTTACTGTCCCTTCATCTGTTGTATTGTCTGACAGGGTCGGGGTACCTGTGGTGTTCCAGCAGACTCCGTGTGCTGTCGGGGCAGGTGTTCCCGCATATAATACTTCTCCGTTGACGGTAGCTGATGTTTCATTTGCTATATCTACATCCCCTGTGGAGATAACGGCTAACAGACTGTCCTGCCACGAGAGGCAAAGATATCCGTTGTTGCCGGGACGGTAGCCCCAGATATCTGCATTGCCGGCGTCGTCATGGATGTTGCCCACCAGATCCCAGGCATGGTCCAGCCCTGCAGTGGCAAGATCAGTAAAGGTTTCCGGATCACCCAATTCTTCTGTGGTCTTGCCCGTTCCTCCCGAACTTGTAATCATTCCGGATGTTTGTACATCCCAGAAGGAATTGGAAACTGTAGATCCCCATTCATTACTCCCTACAAGTCCTCCGGATGTTCTGGTAGCTGTAACCTTCCCGGTGCTGTAACAATACTGTATGGTACAATGCTTTCGGTTCCATCCGACCAGGCCGCCTGTATTGCCCGTTCCGCTGACATCTGCCTGGCTGTAACAGTTGTCTATATTTACATAGTTATAGGCATATCCTGTAAGTCCGCCGGTCTGGTTGCCTGTACCGGTAACTTTTCCTGTGGTAAAACAGA
>WFSC01000190.1 GCA_015486185.1 Bacteroidales bacterium
AAATGCCATCCGTCGAGGGATAAGGAAAAGTGGCCCGGCATGGATAAGGAACCGTTCCACTTTCCGAACCGCCCCAGCGTGCCTCCGCCAGTTGAGCATTATGATAAAACAGACAATGGGGTTGATACTGTTCTACAATGGGCAGTACATCCGGCGCTCCCCGGTCCGGGCTGTCAGCCCCTCCGTCAAACCAGATCTCAAACAAATTCCCGTAACGGGTACATATTTCCTTTACCATACCTTCAACCATATGGTTATAATAAACCTGCCGGTTCTCCCTGAATTGTCCTTCACCCTCTACCCTGAAATTATGGACCCCGAGAAAAGAATTCCAGCGGATACCCAGATAAATACCGGGTTGGATACCGTACTTCCGGCAGGAGTTTACAAAATCCCGCACGATATCCCCCTTTCCGTTTTTCCATTTGAGGGCTTTCATGCAATAGGGATTCACATCCGACTGGTACAGGGCAAAGCCGGTCTCATGGGTAGCCGTCAGGATGGCAAATTTTGCTCCCATGGCTTTGACAGCCTGTATCCACTGGTCGGTATCCAGATGTTTGGGATTGAAAATATTATAATCCGGTATAGGAGTGATCCTGTTCTCCCGCTGTACATATCTTTTACCGTCAAAGACATGCAGATCGTAAGATATCAGCACGCCCATCTCCGCATTCTGCCAGGCCAGTTGACGCTTATTGGGTAAGGGCCTCTCATTTAACAGACGCTCCGGACGGTCAGGTTTCAGAGCGGTTCCGTCACTCAGAGGCGCCCTTTTGGACATCATGACAAATTGACAAGGTTGTCCGGAAGCATTAAAAACCATTATCATCAATACAAAAGCCGGAATAAAATGCCTGAATAACTTCATCAAAATACGTTTTATGATAGAACAAAACTCTCTCCGACTTAGAATATAAGGAGGAACTCAATTAAAATCCCTTTTTGACAAACTATTCTTTGAGGTCTCTGGGCTTTTTCCCCTGACGCCAGTGTTCTTCTATCTTTTCCAGAGAAACGCCTTTGGTTTCAGGCAGATAAAAGTATCCCCAGATAAGCCCGATAATACCGATCACAGCATAAAACCAGAAGGCACCCGCCGGATTTCCATTATCAACAGCCTTAGTCACAAAACCATGTACTGCGGGATCATATAAACGTTCGTGTGTAATAATACCGGTACCGTGAACCGTAAAAAGTTTAATGATCTTGAAAAAAGTAAAAGCCACTACTCCGTTAAAAAGCCAATTGGACAATGACCCGATGGAAGTCCCGATGCCCCGTACACGTAATGGAAATACTTCTGATATGATAAGCCATCCCAACGGACCCAGGCTGATGGCAAAGAAAGCAATATAGATCCATACGAAACCAATGGCCATCCATTTTCCCATATCTCCAAGAACAGTATGGAATGCAAAAACGGCACCCAGGGCTAAGAGTGAGAACACGATGCCACTCACGCCAATAAAATACAACTTTCTCCTGCCAATTTTATCAATTAGGAATAATGAAAGGATGGTAAACAGCACATTAACAACCCCTACGCTGACAGATCCCCAAATGCCGGCACGGGCTCCTTCAAACCCTACGATCATAAATATTTTCGGACTATAATAAATCACAGTATTAATGCCTACAAATTGCTGAAAAAACATGATTCCAACGGCAATCAATAATGCCGTCCGCAACCAGGGACGGAATACTTCCCTTAAAGCCGGACGATTTTTATCTTTTTCTATTTCATTTTTAATTTGTCGAATAGCCTCATCGATCAAGGCAGGTTCTTCAATTCTTGTCAGGATCTCACGTCCTTCTTCATCACGTCCTTTACTCATCAGCCACCTGGGCGTTTCAGGAAGGAAAAACATCCCTATTAAAAGTATTAAACCGGGAACAACCCCAGCATAGAGCATCGGACGCCAGGACTCAACATTATTATTGTTTGCAAAGAGCAGGTCGCTGAGGTAGGAAACCAGAATACCAATGGTTATCAATAGTTGAAAAAGCGAAACCAGCCGTCCTCTCATTCTGGCAGGAGATATTTCGGCAATATACAGCGGAACGGAAAACGATGAGATGCCTATCGCAAAGCCGATAAAAAAACGGGCAAATATAAGCATATGGGCACTGGGGGACCATCCTGACCACAGGGCTCCGATCACGAAAATCACAGCAGCAGCGAGAATGGTTTTTTTCCTTCCGATAATATCGGATAAGCGTCCCGTCAGAAAAGCTCCTATCACCGCTCCCAGCAAACCGGCAGTAGTAATATTTTCAATCATGCTGTTACTGAGCTGAAAATCCTGTTGAAAAAAAGGAATAGCCCCTGAAATAACCCCTGTATCAAAACCAAAAAGCAAGCCCCCTGTAGCTGCTACCGTGGAAATAACAATAACCAGATTTTTGTTGTAAGCCTTTTCTTTTGCCATTTTTTATTTTTTTTATATAATACCTTACTATCCTTGATAAATATTAATACTCGGTTCCCCACCCCAACCCCTTCCTCAAGAGGGAGGGACTTTTAACATGCTTTTTTTGAGTGCATTGCGTAAATAATTCTGCAATCTCTGCATGAAAATATATTAAAGATATTCTCATAACTCAATCATTTATCTTTTTTACCGGATACTACTGATTCCAATATTATCCTTAGGTCAAATATAGATAATATTTTTGACCTCAATTGATATCCGGTACACTTATCAAACTACAAGAAACAAAAAAGAGGCTGCAATTGCAACCTCTTTTCCTGAACATTTTATCCCGGGTTAGTTTACATCCCAGAATATCTTGGTATTCAGATCATCTTTATCCTTCACCTTATCGTAGTTAGCAGCATTCAGTGTTTTTTCACTGGAAGGATATAGCCAACGTACGGGAGGCCAGTGCTGTCCACTCTTGGTATCTTCCATAAACTGGAGTACGGGTTTATCCAGACGGCGGTACTCAGCCCATGTCTGTGGCATACCGCCCAGACCGCTATTGATCCATTTCTGTACCGCTATCAAATTTATTTTGGCATCTTCCGTTGCGGCAGCGTCCCATGATACATCGGGCATAGCCATATAAGCCGTTACACTATCCTGATCCTCAGGTATGGGATCACGGTATTCGCCGGCAGCATTGATCGTATAATAGAAATCTATCGACTCCTGAATTCCTTTTTCATATTCAGCCTTTGGATCGCCACCTGTTACAATACCTCTCAGGTAGGCTTCGGCTTTGATGAAACTGACTTCCGCAGCAGAAATCACAAAACCCGGAAAGTAGTTATTTCTGGTAAAGGTAGAAGTGTCATAGCGTGCTACCAGACCATCGCTTGCTTTTTGGCTTTGTGTTGACTGATCTTCCAAAGGATCCATTCCGATATACTCACCGTTTACGTTTGGATCGAAGGTGATGACCAGACGTGGGTCATGATTGTCCAGCATATTCTTCACCATGGCATAAGGCGCTATATCATACTGGCCCCATGTTTCCATTGCCTGACGTATCCCTCCTGTTTTACTGCTTGTGGTAGAATACAGATCCGGACCCCAGGCATCCAGCATAATGTTTTCATCATTATTTTCTATGACAGGATAGGTATCCGGATGCGTCAGGATATCCGTCATTTCCTGGGAGACCCTGGATTTCATATCATCCACGTCCGAGACTCGCATTAACATTCTTAAACGTAAAGAATTACAATACTTCTTCCACAGGGTAATACTTCCGTCATTCAAATAATCCTTATCGGCAAACAACCCGGCATAGAAAGAGGGAACCTGAATACCGTTCAACTCATCTGCCAGATTCTTAAGGTCATCCAGGATATTCTTATAGATCTCTTCGGCATCATCATATTTGGGAAGGGATGCTTTCAGATCACCTTTATCCCTGACTTTTCCGGCCTCACTCCATGGTATATCGCCATAAATATCCACCATCTGTTCTGTTTGGTCATAGAAAAAGATGGTAGCAGCGATCATAAAGATGCGGTAATCGCTTTTGTCCTCATCGCTTAATTTATCATACAGTCGCTGCATTTCGCGATATTGGGTCATTACACCGTTATAATACTGGTCCCAGCGCCAGTCCATAGCGGCTGCAGGTGGGATATACTGGTCTTTGGAATTAAACCAGCCCATTACCTGGGTATAATGCCCCATGGTAGGTTGTTCAACCACAAAGAATCTCCAGTACCATGGCATAACAACCTGATTGGCGCTCTTCAAAACCCCTGTAAAGAAGTTGTCAACGGAAGCAATCGTAGATTTCTGCGGATTCGGATAAAGTTCCGCCAGTTTATTCTCGTTACAACTACTCAGCATGAAAGCGATAATTGCAACTCCAAACAATAAATATTTACTTTTTATTTTCATGATCTGTTATGTATTTCGGTTAAAAGCTCGTTCTGATAGAAACGCCTATGCTACGTGTTGCGGAAGTGGATCCTCCGACAACAGCCGCATGAACCCAGTTGGTACCCAGCGTTGTCTCTGCATCGAAATCCTTAAAGGTACGATATACATAAAACAGGTTATAACCAACCAGCGAAACCATAATCCTCTGGAATTTCAGCTTATGAGAAATTGATTGAGGAAGTTCATAACCAATGGACATTTCACGCATTTTGACATAATCGTTTTTTCTGACTGCATCATCATAACGACTGTAAGGAATACCCCAGGCAGGATTGGCCCCCCAGGTAAACGTGTTCAGATAATAGGATGGTGCATCAACGATAATATCATTGGGAGAACCGTCAGAAGATTTAACACCCGGCAGGATGATCCCGTTATGGAAAACTTTTTCACCATTGGGTCCCGAACCCTGATCAGTAGCAACTTTTTGATGGGTTGTCTGATCAATGTAATAAGCGATTCCACCATGTTCCGCATCACGATATTTCAATGTTTCTTTAAACATACCGGCACCTTTCATATATTGGCTGGGCAGGGAAACGACAGAACCCCCGAAACGGTAATCCAGACCAAAATCAACAAAGACACCTTTATAATTAAAATAACTTCCTACACCACCAACAATATCGGGTGTTACGTTCCCGACCTTTTTCATTTTGCTGAAATCAATCTCATACAAGCCGTCGGGATCATTGACGATATATTGTCCCTGGTCATTTTTTTTAGGTAAATAAACCAGGATGTCACCCATGGGTTGTCCGGGTTCGGAAACGATCTTGGCTGCTCCCGCATCAATATTGGAATGTGTTAACCTGTCAACACCTTCCATCAGGCTCACCACTTTATTACGGTTGACAGCATGGTTGGTCCTGATCGTCCATTCCATGTCTTTGTTGCGAATAGGTGAGAAATACAGACTGAGTTCCCATCCGTAATTGGACAATTCACCGACATTTGTCAACATCTTCGAGGCACCTACTGTCGAAGGAACAGATAACCACAAAATTTCGTCAACAATATGGTTATTATAATAAGCTAAGTCAAAACCCAACCGGTTCTGGAAGAATTTCATTTCCATGCCTGTTTCAAATTCCTTCTTCTTTTCAGGACGGATCTTATCGTTCCCATAGCTACTGGAAACCGAATTATATACAATATTATTGATCACTCCCTGGTTGAATGCATTATTGGCAGCATAGACCGGAGGAGCATTACCTACAATACCATAAGAAGCCCTGAACTTACCGAAATCTATAAAGGATGGCAGGTGGAATGCGTCAGAAAAGACAAAGCTTGCATTGACAGACGGGTAAAAGAAGGTATTGCTACCGGGAGGCAACGAGGAAGAAGATTCACGACGCCCGGTAAATTCTAAGAATGCATAATCTCTGAACGAAAAGTTAACCGTTCCCAAATAAGCATATCTCAACAGCTCTGAATAAGACCCGCTGCCATTTCTGGTAGCCGTATTAACGGAAGCATTCAATGAGAACCAGTTTTCGGTACTCAATCCTCCTCTGGTGCCTGCACCTACGTTACTCCACCTTTCATGCCTTCCCTGAAATCCGACATTGGCAAGGAGTTTGAAATCATCTCCGAGCTTGGCATTATATGTCAGCAAAGCATCTCCGTAGATACGACCGTTTTTCGAACTGCTTATCCCAAAATATCCGGAATTTCCAATAGCCAATGGTACCGTATTGGGGTTCCGTGTTTCAGAATTTACGAAAGTAAGGTCGGAAGCAATACGCCCTCTGAAATTCAATCCTTTCACAATATTCCAGTGCGCCGTGGCGCTGCTGATGATACGGTTTGTTTTTTCATCATTCCGGTTTCTCAACGTACGCCAGAAGAAATCGAGTAAGGCCGTTGCCCTCAGTCTGTATTGAAGATTCTCGTCTGGCGTGGCACTGGGTTGACTCCCTACACGAAAACGATAACCCTTACTGGTTTGATAATTATCCAGATACCACTGCATATCATCAAAACGGCTAAAAAACCCGCCATAATTGTTGGTGATCCGGTCAATCTTATAGGGCCTGTTGAGTACATACTGATTCACATAGTTCATCATCAGGTCAACTGAGAATTTCTTGGAAAGGTTGATGGTTGAATACAGGTTAAACGTATTCTTTTCCGTTCTTCCCCCACGCTGTACGCCATTATAGTCAAGCCGTGTATAGGAAAAACGCACGCTTCCCAGATCTCCGACTTTATTCAAGGCAATATTGGCTGTTGACTGACCTCCTGTACGGAACATATTTGTCCAGTTATCAGGTTGTGCGACATAAGGATGCATTTTGTTATCCCAACCGATAACCTGGCGCCCGTCAAATTTAGGTCCGAATTGCGCATAGGCATGATAAATCGGCCGTGGGGTTTCAGGTGTTCCGTCACCATTAAGATCTTCATAGACCCAGCCATCTTCGTCAGCTCCAAAATAGGTCTGGTTTGTAACCAGGTCATAACCGGGCCCGTAAAGATTCTGCAAGGGAGGTTCGAAAGCCGGGCGCAGGTTCAAATACTCATAATTAAAATCTACGCCCAGACCTTTACTTTTCGTAGCTTTTTTGGTCGTAATGACAATAACGCCGTTGGCTGCTTCGGAACCATACAAAGCGGAAGCAGAAGCTCCTTTCAGAACAGAAATACTGGCAATGTTTTCAGGGTCAATATCCAGAAGTCCGTTACCACGGATTCTTTGGTCACCCCAATAACTGGTATTGTTGGCTTCGCCGTTTCGTATAGGAATACCATCAACCACAATCAAAGGCTGGTTGCTGAAGTTAATGGAATTCAGCCCACGCACATTGATGGTCACGGCACTTGTCGGACCACCAGGAGCAGTCTGGATACGTACACCGGCAGCTTTACCATACAAAGCCGAGCCGAAATTATTCGCACCCGTTTTCAGCAGCTCATCAGACTTGATGGTGCTTACCGCATAGCCTAATGACTTTTCCTGACGTTTGATACCCAATGCCGTAACAACAACTTCACCTACCTGCTGGGTGGTTGGTTTCATTACGACATTGATCACATCAGAAGATCCGATAGTTACATCCTGGGTTGCCATTCCTACATAGGAAAATTCCAACACTTTCGCTGAAGCAGGAACTGTCAGGGAATAATGTCCCTGAGCATCAGTAACAGCTCCCGTTGTTGTTCCTTTGACAACAATGGTCACCCCGGGTAACGGAGATCCATCCTCCGATGAAGTCACAGTTCCGGTAATGGTACGTTGCTGTGCAACCCCACTACCCACTACTGCCATAAAAAGCAGTAAAAAAACAAATACTCTTCTCATAATAGATAGATTTTAGATTAAAATAGGACCAAAAAAATTGAATCGTTTAAATATTTCACAAACGATTGAGATATATATATAAAACATACCTTTAATTTATTTAACTTAGATAATAACTATCTTTTAAACATAACAACCTTTCAATTCCGATATCATATATCTTATACCACATCTTCAAGCAACAAAATTATTACATAAAATTGTTATAAACAAATTCTAAATCGTTTAATTTTTGTTTAATTAATAATTAAAACAAATTCCAGATAAAAAGTTATCTATATTGTATTTGTATAGTGTGTATTACATCATAAATAGTCCCTGGTTTTCCCCGGAACAGGTCTAAACACTTACAAATTTTAATTATTCCCGGTCCATACTTTTTATAAAGATTATCACATCCTCATTCTACCATCACCTCATCGACAAACACCCAGGCCTTTTCTCCGGCACCAATGTTCCATGGAGGGCAGGTTTCCCTGCTTTTTATCCATACGCGTATAAAGCGAGCCCGGGTAGGTGGAATCTTCAGTCGGAGGTTTACCGGATGGTTTTGATATTGTTTTTTCAAAGGACGGTACAGGATCCCGCGGGTCATAAAATGTTTTCCGTCGGTTGAAACAAGTACTTTTATTTCTTCAGGCAAAAATACCCGGGCGCCCTGTGCTTCGAGACAGCCTACTGTCACAATATGTACCGTATCGGTTTTTCCCATATCGACGGTTATTACAGGACTTGTACCTTCCCATCCCAACCAGCGGCCACTATGCACATCACTGCCACCCCGCAAGCAGTCCGTCAACACCTGTGGCCCCGGATTATACCGGGGCGACGGTGGCACGGAAAGGCTTACTTTCCCGCCAACAGCTTTATGGATGATAAATTTTTTAGTAGTGATCCTTCCGATTTGATTGCCATTTCTGAAAGCCGCTGCCTTAAGCACCGTTTTCTCAGCACCTATTCTAACCGGTTCGGTATATAACGAAGAAGAAGGTCCCGGATCCTTTCCATTAAGAGTGTAACGGATGGGCACACGACCTTCCTCTGTGGATA
>WFSC01000191.1 GCA_015486185.1 Bacteroidales bacterium
CCGCAAAAAATCTGGGGCCTATCATCAATACTAAATACAATGAAGAAACTCCTTTCATTACCGCTGATGGGAAAACACTGTTTTTTAGCTCTTACGGACATTATAACATGGGAGGATATGATATTTTTTATTCCAATCTGCTGGATAATGGTGAATGGTCGGTCCCGTTAAACATGGGTTATCCTATCAACACCACCGATGACGATCTGTTTTATCAGCCTGTTGGAGAAGGTTATTATGCTTATCTCTCCAAATTTTCCACGCAGGGATTAGGGAATATGGATATATTTAAAGTAGAAATATTCTCAGCGGAGCATCCGCGAAAATTCCTGATCAAAGGAACCATCAATGCCAAAAATGTGCCGGTCAGGCTGGACAATAAAAAGATATTTGTGAACCTGTTAAGTAAAAACCTGAAGGACACCCTGAAGAGTCTTAATCCGGATACTTCACTGAATTATCAGTTTGAAACCGTTGCCGGTGATTACAACCTGGCTATCAATGGAAATGGAATAAAATCGCAGATTACGTCTTTGTCTTTACCCATGAGCCTTGACAAGGGAATAGTTTACATGCCTGTAACCACTCTGCAACTGGAAGACAGAACGGCCCAACTGGATATACTGAATAAGTCCTTTAACCTGGCTGCCGGAGACACCCTGAACCTGCATCTTAGTACAGAGAAAGCATCATGGTTGACTATGCGCCTGTACCAGGACTCGGTTTTGATCGATTCCTTACGATACTACGTCCTGAGTGATTCTCTCATCTTTCCTGTCCTGCCTCCTCCGGGAAGAAGCACAATTGTACTTAATCTTATCGATCGTTTTGGAAATACTACACAAAAAGAAATTTATTTAAACGTACCTGTTCCGGCCCCACCGGTTGTCGCCCATGCTGCCCCAACACCCGTTCACGAGCTGCCCAAACCTAATCTTACACCTGCACAGTTGCAGCAAATGAATGATTTTCTATGTATTATCAAACATTATGCCACCGGAAGCCTTTTAAGTGAGATCCGGAAAATTGATCCTGAGGCAATGAATTTTACCGATCAATATGAGATTATCGATTATCTGAAAAGAAAAGCTGCCGTATCCAGCTATACACCGGAAGACGTGGATCAATTGCTTCTTCTGGCAGCCACGCGTAATCCCGAGGAACTTAAAGATTTATATAACAGTCTGGCTGATAATGCCACCGGCTCGCTCCGAACTTATTTCAAAAATCTTAATCTCAAGAAAGAGAATATCCGGGATGCCGGTGAGTTAATGACTCACCTTCAGCAAGCCGCCGACTCAGGCCTTATTGACAGTATGGAGTTGCGTAAGCTGGTTATCTCCATGGCTACAGGAGAAAATAAAGATCTACGGATTATCTATAAGCATCTGCAAGACCTGTCCACAGGAAATATTAAAAAAGCCATTAATCAGGCTAATCCGGAAAAGAATGAGATCTATTCAGCGTGGGAGCTTACCAATTATCTGATAGGAAAATCCGGCTTACTGGGTTATACTACCAAAGATCTGATCTATCTTTTTGCCAGGATCGCTGCCAACGGGAATCCTGATGTCAATGTTTTCCTTGAAAAATTTATAGATAAATCTACCGGTTCGTTACATAATGTTCTTATTAATATTGATCTGAAATCCAATAAAATAAAAAATATAAAAGATCTTCTGGATTTTCTGATAGAGCATAAAGATCAATATCATTTCACAGACAAGGATATATTGAATGCTCTTACCCGTATGATTATCTCTTCCAATATTAATGAAGATAAGGTCAGAGAACTGATGAGTCAGGGAGATGTATTAACCGGTGGTAAAACAAGATACCTGTATTGGATCATACCTCTTGTTCTGGCAGGCATTGTAACAGGATATGTAATTGCAAGGAAAAAGAAAAAATAATAGGAAATCACGGAATAATCCCTGATTTTTCAAAAAGATTTTTTGTTAAATATATCTTTTTTACAATATTATTTCTAAATTTGTTACAATGCAAAAAATATCTATACAATGAAGCGAGTTGTTATACTAACCGTTTTCCTGTTTTCTATTTCTCCTGTGTTCTCTCAATATTCAAAAGATGTTAAGAGGGCTTTCCTGGACGGGGAATATTTCCTGGCACTTGAATCTTATCCGGATGCATTGGAGGGATATCAAAAAGTATATAAAGTTGATCCAAATAATGCAAACATCAACTACCGTGTTGGAATTTGTTATTTGAACATTCCCGGTAAAAAAGAACAGGCCATCCCCTATCTTGAAAAAGCCGTAAAAGAGACGACTGATAAGTACAAAGAAGGTAATATTAATGAAAAGAAAGCGCCCCGTGATGCTCTCTTCTTTCTGGGAACGGCTTACCTGCTTCAGTATCGTTTTGATGATGCAAAGAGCTATTTCCAAAAGTATCTCACCTATCTTGAACCATCCGACACCCTGGATATAGCTTTCGTAAAACAGGAAATTGCGGCTGTTGACAGAGCACGTGATTATATGGCGCATCCCATAGCATTCAATCTTGAAAATGTAGGAAAAAATATTAACAACGCCAATGCCAATTTTGACCCTGTAGTATCCGGGGATGAATCGACCCTGGTTTATGTTACCAGCCTTAAATTCTATGACGCTGTTTTTTATGCTAAAAAAACCAAGACCGGATGGAGTACACCCCGCAACATTACGCCGGAGATACAGTCCGACGGTGATCTTTACCCGGCAGGTATATCTTTCGACGGAAAAACACTTTTCTTTTCCAGAAATGACCGCTTCAACAGTGATATTTGGATAAGTCATTTGAAAGATAGCAAATGGACCAAAGCCGAAAAAATGGATAAACCCATAAACACCAAATACTGGGAATCCAGTGCTACACTTTCCCCTGATGGCAGGACGCTTTATTTTACAAGTAACAGAAAAGGCTCCATAGGCGGCCTGGATATTTATCTCTCACATTTTGATGAAACCACCGGGACATGGGGCCCTGCTGTAAATCTTGGGAGAAATATCAATACTGAGTTTAACGAAGAAACTCCTTTCCTGTCCAAAGATGGTAAAACATTATATTTTAGTTCGCAGGGACATTCCAGCATGGGAGGTTTTGACATCTTTTATTGCAAGCTTAAGAAAAACGGAGAATGGGCTAAACCAAAAAACATCGGTTATCCTATCAACTCTACGGATGATGATCTTTTTTTCGTCCCGATCGTTGCAAAAGTCTATGGGTATTATTCCATGTATGATCCTGAAAAAAGCATTGGCAACAAAGATATTTTCCGTGTTGAGTTTTACTCCGATCTTAACCCGCGTCCTGTTCAATTTACAGGCTCCGTTGAGTTAAAGAACAAACCTTCCTATACGGTACCCGTGACCGTCCAGCTTAAGAACAAGGTAACGGGAAAGGTCATCGCTGAAACGAAAACTTCCCCGTCAGGGACCTATACCCTAAAAAGTAAAGTGCCGGAAGGAAAATACCTACTGGTATTAAATGCCAATGATTATCATCAAAAAGTAAAAGAGTTAACTATTCCCGGTGATTATTCGGTAACTTCCGTAAAAGAAAATGCCACGATGGAACCGGTAGCTCCTCCGGCAGCAATTCAACTGCCTGTTATTTTCTTTAGTTTTGATAAGGCCAGACTTTCCGCTGCTGAAAAAGAAAAGGCAAGCCGTTTGGCAGAAATCATGAAGAAATATCCGGGGCTCACTATAAATATTACAGGATATGCCGATTCAAAGGGGTCTGCAGGTTATAACCGAAGATTATCAATGAAAAGAGCACGCGCGGTAGCCAAGGTACTGAAAAATGCAGGAATACCATCGTCCAGGTACACTTTGAAAGGTGCCGGTGAAACCAACTTTGTTGCCATCAACAATTATCCAGACGGAAGAGATTGTCCGAAAGGACGGGCTCTTAACAGAAGGGTTGAAATAACCGTCGTAAAATCCCCGGTGAAGAATATTAAACCTGAACCTGTCAATGTACCGGAACCACTGAGAATAAAATAATTATATCTGTTAAAAAGACCCGGGACTCAATTGTTTGTCATGGATAAAAGAAAATTCATCGTTCAGGTCCTGTGGAGTGTTCTATTGTTAAGTATTCCTTCTCTATATGCCCAGGACCGGGAAGTAATAAACGATGAGAAATCATTTTATCAGGCTAATCTTTTTATCCTTTATCATCAATACGAAAAGGCAGTCCCCATTTATCTGGATTTACTAAAAAAATATCCTGATAACAGCAACCTGCAATATCTGGCAGGAACCTGTTATCTTCATATTCCCGGCTTACGCACCCGGGCCATCCCTTTCCTCGATAAAGCTTCTCAAAATTACACGAGGAGATACAAGAAAGAATTGTATTCCGAAACAAAAGCCCCGTTGGAAGCGATCCTTTTCCTGGGGCAGGCTTATCAAATCAATAATCAACTGGATAAGGCATTGGAGGAATATAACCGCTACAAAAAATTATTACGAAAAAAACAGAGCACGAAGATTGTTGACCGATGGATCAGAAGTTGTGAACTGGCAAAAAAAATGATGAGTCATCGCGGAGATGTTGAAATAATCTTTCCCGAAAGACTAAAAACGGGCCAGGTAGTATATCATCCTGCCATATCGGGTGATGGCAAAAAAATGGCATTTATGAGCAATGCCAAATACTACCATGCCATCTATTTCACTGAATTTAAAAACGGAGGGTGGACCACTCCCTACAACATTACAATGGACATTGAATCCGATGGCTCTTATGAGGTATCTTCCCTGAGCCATGACGGGTCTCTTCTATATCTTATCGTACCCCGCAAGGACAATACGGATATTTATGTAAGCCGGTATAAGGACGACAAATGGGGAAAAGCCATCCCTCTCAGGGGCAAGATCAATTCATTACACAATGAAGTTTTTGCTTCCCTCTCTCCCGACAATCATACTTTATATTTTGTCAGTGATCGCCCGGGAGGACCTGGCAAATTGGACATTTTTACAGCTTCTCTTTCACCGGATGGGAAATGGGAGGGCATCAAGCCCATCGCCGGACCAGTTAATACACCTTACGACGAACAGTCACCTGTTTTATCAGCGGATGGCAAAAAATTGTTTTTCAGTTCAAAAGGTCATTCAACCATGGGTGGGTTTGATATTTTCGTCAGCAACCGGAAAAACGGTTCATGGCAAAACCCGGTCAATCTCGGCTATCCTCCCAATACCACAGATGACGAACTTTGTTTTGCACCGTTTGACAATGGTTTCAAAGGATATATCACCAGGTATTTTAAGGATACTGTCAAAAGATCATATATTGCTTCCGTTGAATTCTTTTCTCCGGAGCATCCCCGCCCTCTCATCCTTACATTCAAGCTTGTGTTCCCGCCGGATAAAGAACTTCCTCCCGACCTCAGGATAGAGATAAAATCAAACCAGGGGTTGGAAAAGATAGTTACCGGTAAAACCATTACCCGGGAGGGCTTGTTCGACATGAAGCTGCCGGCCGGGACCTATGATCTAACGGTCTCAGGTAGTGGGATAAATCCTTACAACCGCAAGATCAGCCTGCAAAAAGAGACTGCGACCAGGCCTGTTGAGATGCCGCTGTCATTTATCAGCAGTCCTAAAAGGGAAGAAAATATTCAAAAATACTTTATCTCTCCTGTTTATTTTGATTTCAATCAATTTGCCCTTACTCCTGCTGCGAGTGCAAAACTGGATAAACTGACAACTATACTAAAAAACTTCCCCGGAGTGAAGGTAATCATTGAAGGTCATACGGATGCTATCGGTTCCAGGGATTATAACCTGAAATTATCAATAAAAAGAGCAAAATCCGTAAAAAATTATCTTATTGCAAAAGGAATACCTGACTCATCCTTATTTGTCAAAGGATACGGGGAAGATCGTCCGGTAGCTATCAATAAAAATCCCGATGGCTCTGATAATCCCAGAGGCAGGCAGTATAACCGCAGGGTAACATTCAGTTTTGAAGGGAATCAGGCCGTGCAAATCATACCAAAACAAAATATTCCTCCGGATCTTGCCATACATAAATAGAGGGACAAGGGAAAAACAATATTCATGTATTGTTTCCGGGGTGATAAATTAATTTTTCGGAAATATTAGTAATTTCATATTTATTTTTTAAATTTGAATACCTATTTTATTATATAAATATTTCTTCATGAAGATTATCTCTGTTTTCCTTATTCTTTTAATTGCAGGTTTCTCTTCGGCTATTTCTGCCCAGCAGAACACGACACCGGAAGGGCTGTACAAAGATGGGGATTATTTCTTTTTTTCAGAAGATTACCAGGAAGCGCTCTATGACTACCTAAAGCTTATGGGTACAAAATATGAAAATGCCAACCTGTATTATAAGGTTGGTATCTGCTATCTGCATATACCCGGTTCGGAAACAAAGGCCATTCCATATCTTGAGAAAGCAGTGAAAGACATAAATCCCAAATATAAAAAAAGGTCGGTAAAAGAGACCAGGGCACCTGAATATGCCCTCTTTTATCTCGGTAAAGCCTACCGGATGAACAATGAACTGGATAAAGCCATTGAAACTTACCAAAAGTTCAAGTCCCTGCCGGATTTTTATGATAAATACAACCAAAACATTGTTGATAATGAGATAAAATCCTGTGAAAAAGCCAAGATCATTCAGGATATCCCCATACAGGTTGAAGAAAAGAACCTGGGGCAACCTATCAACACAAGCAGCAATAATTATTATCCTGTTTTATCGAGGGACGAGAGCATATTGTTTTATATGACCGAACTAAAATTTTACAATGCAATTTTCATGTCACGAAAGGAAGAAGGCAAATGGACTGCCCCCGTCAATATCACTCCCCAGGTAGAGTCAGACGGAGATGCCATACCCTCTGACATATCAGCAGATAAACAAACTCTCTACCTTATCAGGGGGAAAGGAAATGACCGTGACATTTATATCAGCAAATGGAAAGACGGATTATGGACCAAGATGATAAAGCTCAATGACCAGGTCAATTCCGGAAGGGCAGAAGCCCATGCCAGCCTCTCTTCCGACAATAAAACCTTATTTTTATCCAGTAACCGCCGGGGTGGGTTTGGTGAACTGGACATCTATCAATCCCACAGACTATCTTCAGGAGACTGGGGTCCTGTGGAGAACCTGGGGAAAACCATCAACACACCTTTTAACGAGGATGCCCCCTATATGACCAACGACGGGAAACGTCTCTATTTCGTTTCTCAGGGTCATTATAACATGGGAGGCTATGATATTTTCTTTGCTGAAAAAAAGAAAACCGGATGGGATATTCCTACCAACATAGGATTCCCTGTAAATACTACTCTGGATAATGACTACTTCTTTCCTGTAAAAAACGGCATGGCCGGTTATCTTTCCAAAATCACTGATGAAGGATATGGTAAAAAAGATATTTACCGTATTGAAATACTTCCATCTCCAAAAAACCAAATCAGTGTTTTTGAAGGTAAGATAAATATGCACGGGATGCAAGTGAACTGGAACAAAGGTTTTGAAATCCTTATCAAAGACAAAGGAACGGAAGATGTGATTATTCGTGTGATCTATGATCCCAAAACCAGAACATTCAGGTATTACTCTTATTCCGGTAATTTCCTGTATGAATATAAACCTGGCGACGCCCCCGAATAACCCGGGAGTCAGGGTTTATATTCAGCAATTTATTATATTCTCTGACCTGTAATAATTACCAACAAATGAAACGTATCTTTTTTCTATCCAACCTCATTTTATTGACAGGGATATTACTTTTGCCCCTGAAAAACGGGAATCTTTACGCACAGAGCAAATCGGACCTGAAAGATTTTTTCACCCAGGCGGAATCCCATTATTTATACGGAGAATATGAGTTGGCCATTCCTCTCTACCTGATATTGTATGAAAGTCTGCCGGATAATGCCAATATTGCCTACAAACTTGGGGTGTGCTATCTGAATACACCTTTCGAAAAGGGGAAAGCCATCTCTTATCTTGAAAAAGCAGCAAAAAATGCAAGTTATGGCGCCAATGATGATCAATTTAAGGAAACACGTGCTCCCCTGGATGTTTTTTTTCAGTTGGGAAACGCCTATCGCATAAACAATCAACTGGACAAAGCCATTGAGACCTATAAATCATTCAAAAAACAATTATCTGAAAATAATAAAATGATTAATGAGGATTTTGTGGATCAGCAGATTCTCGCTTGTAAAAATGCCAAAAGGCTTATGGCTAATCCGGTCCACATAAAAAAAACAAACCTCGGGGATACCGTAAATGTCTCATCGGTAAATATCAATCCCGTCATATCAGGAGATGGTAATACCCTGGTTTTTACAGCTAATTTCGGAGAAGATCAGATGATATATTTTACTCAAAAAGTTCACGGGCACTGGGTGGTTCCCATCGACATAACGACCCAGATCGGATCCGACAAGGATTGTTCTTCTTCCTGCCTGAACTATGACGGTACCGAACTCTACCTATACAAAATAGATAATTTTACAGGAAATATATATGTCTCTACATACAATGGCAACCGCTGGTCTAAAATCCGGAAACTGAACAACAATATCAACACTAAATTTTACGAATCCCATGCTTCTGTCAGTAAAGATGGTACAACACTTTACTTCACCAGCAACAGGGAAGGTGGAACGGGGGAGCTCGATATATATGTTTCCCACCGCAACAAGGGAGGGGATTGGGGCCCTGCTGAGAACCTGGGACCCGTGATCAATACAAAATACAATGAAAACAGTCCATACATTTCCATGAACGATTCTCTGTTATTCTTTTCTTCGGAAGGACATTTCAATATGGGAGGATATGATATCTTCGTTTCAAAACGAAAGGGGAAAACCTGGGGAAAACCTGAAAATATAGGCTATCCCGTCAATACCACAGATGACAATATACATTTCCAGCCTTACCTGAACGGAAAATCAGGCTACATGTCACTGCTTGACGGATATAAGGAAATGAATATTTTCCGTATCGATTTTTTAGGGAAAAAGGAGAAAAAAATATTATTTGAGGTAAAGGGGATTGTCACGGTAAATGATTCGATCAATGCGCTAATCAATCCCAACATCAGAATACATATCATTGACACCGCCTTGTCGGACACAACAGACACAGGTATTCCCAATTTCAAAAGCGGGTGGTATTATTTCCGCATTCCGTCCGGTAATTACGCAATCGAATGTGAAGGAGACGGAATACTTCCCTATACGGACAGCCTGTTTATTCCGGAAAATGCTCCCTCACTAATCATCAAACGGGATATCCCACTTACAAGAGATACTACCTGGAGTCCGGAAAAGCATCCGCCTCTGATCCTGAATTCCGCTGAACGTGACACATTTCGTGTCATAACCAATGTCAGGGTAGAGAATCCTGAATATGTAGATAAACAGGGAAGAAAAGTATTATATTACACTGTCCAGGTCATGGCCCTTTTAAATCCGGTTAAGGTCTCCTATTTCAAAGATCTCGGAAATATTGTAATACTACATGGAAAGGATGCATTTTACCGGTACACCTATGGGCAGTTTAAAACCCTGGAAGAAGCACAAAAAGCACGACTGGAGATACTGAAAAAAGGATATCCGGATGTTTTTGTCAAGAAGGTTTATAGTGACTCCGAAGACAGGCCTGAAAAATGAATGCTTTCAAAACGGAAAATGAACATATCCGTCTCCGTGCTGTTGAACCTGAAGATCTGGAATTGCTTTACAAATGGGAAAACGACCCGGAGATATGGAACGTAAGCAATACCCTGACACCATTCTCCCGTTTTGTTCTGAAACAATATATCGAAAATTCTCATCAGGACATTTTCCAGACAAAACAGGTGCGGTTTATGATTGACAAAAAGCCTTTATCAACTGACCAACCTGTCAGCACCATCGGCACCATAGATATTTTTGATTTTGACCCACTACATTCCAGGGCAGGAATAGGAATACTTATCAAGGAAAATAAAGAAAGAGGAAAAGGATATGCCGGCATGGCCCTCGACCTCATGATTGAGTACTGTTTTAAGGTTTTGTATCTTCATCAAATCTATTGTAATATTTCTGAAGCTAATACTTCCAGCATTCAATTATTCAGGTCGAAGGGCTTTGTAAATACGGGGAGAAAAAAAGAATGGCTGCGAACAGAAAAAGGATGGGAGGATGAATTGTTCTTTCAACTGATCAGACCATCTCCGGAAACCATTTTATAATCCGGTATTTCAGGCAGGAAACGATACCTACCTGCCACATAATCCATTTTGCAACAGTAATGTTTTACCCCATTGGTCACTACCAGATAAGGAACCCGATAACGCAAATTATACCGGGCAATCTGTTCGAATACCTTATCCGTAACCGAAATCTCCGGCGCTTTACACTCTACGATCATACGGGGATCGCCTTTAGCTGAAAATACCAGGATGTCACTACGCATAGTCAGGTTGTTCCAAACAAACTCTTTTTCCACCTGTATCAGAGATAAGGGATATTCCTTTACCCGGTTCAGAAATAACAAGAAATTCTGTCTCACCCATTCTTCGGGAGTAAGCCGTACATATTTTTTTCTTACCGGATCAAATATGAAAGTTTTCCCTTTTATGGTTTTCCCCGGAATCTCAAACATCGGAAGATTTAGTTTCTTTCTCAACGAATGGAATTTTGTATATTAGCAAAGTTAAAAAAATACATCAGATCCATGTTGTATTTTCCAGGCGATAAATATTCGCAGATTATTGACCTTAAGGATATATAACCGGAAAAAATTGTGGCAAATGAAAACAAAAGATGAGATTGTAAAAGACTGGTTGCCGAGATATACAGAATGTCCCCTGGAATCTTTTGGTAAATATATCCTGTTGACCAATTTTTTTTCCTACATAGACATGTTTTCACAAATTTATAACGTTCCCATTACAGGACGCACGGCCAATATGCCCAATGCTACCCATAATGGGATCACTATCATTGATTTTGGGATGGGCAGTCCCAATGCAGCAACTATTATGGATCTTTTAACGGCCATTGCTCCCAAGGCTGCCTTGTTTATTGGGAAATGCGGCGGGTTAAAGAGAAAGAATAAATTGGGAGATCTGATCCTTCCCATAGCCGCTATCCGGAGCGAAGGGACATCCAGTGATTATTTGCCGCCGGAGATTCCTGCACTACCGGCATTCAGTCTGCAACGGGCTGTTTCCAATTCCATCACAGAACATGGCAGGGATTATTGGACCGGTACCGTATATACCACCAACCGGAGAGTTTGGGAATATGATGAGCGATTCAAAAAATATCTGGTCAAAACAAGGGCCATGGCTATTGATATGGAGACAGCCACCATTTTTACCGTTGGGTTTGCCAACGAGATACCTACCGGCGCCCTGCTCCTGGTTTCCGATCAACCCATGATATCCGAAGGGATAAAAACACGTGAAACGGATAAATACGTAAACGACCGGTTCATGGAAGATCACCTGAAAATAGGATACAATGCCCTCCTCGATCTGAAAAACCAGGGGACTTCCGTAAAACATTTACGTTTTTAATTTTCCGTTATCTCATGCCTACCGCACAGCAGATTATAGAAGATATTAAAAAAGGAAAATACTATCCTGTATATTTCCTGTACGGGGAAGAGCCTTATTATATTGATATGATCTCAAACTTTATTGAACAGAACGTGCTTGCCGAACCTGAAAAAGCTTTCAATCTGCAAATATTTTATGGAAAGGATGCCGATCCCGTTACCATTATCGAGACAGCAAGAAGATTCCCGATGATGGCCAGTCACCAGGTTATCATCGTGAAAGAAGCCCAGGAAATGATAAAGCCAAAAGAATTCTCAGAACAACAATACGCATCCCCTGACGGAACCAAAAGTAAAAGTTCCAAAACGAAGAAACCACCTTTGATTGAATATATAGATCAACCCTCCCCGAGCACCATTCTTGTTATTAATTATAAGTACAAAAAACCGGACCGAAGGACAAAATTTTACCAGACCCTTTCCAAATCAGAACATTGTCTGGTTTTTGAATCGAAAAAATTATATGATAACCAGATACCG
>WFSC01000192.1 GCA_015486185.1 Bacteroidales bacterium
ATATAATATTATTAACTTTGGAATATCGATCAATAGTTTTTGGTTTGTTAAACGAAAATATAAGTAGAACATAAAACACAGTATCATGAAAAAGCTCATCAACACTGCGGCATTTTTAGGATTATTTCTGATCATGATCCCTGCATCGGCACAGGACCAGGGTCAGGGTCAGGATCAGCAATCAAATATTTTAGACTGTCTGAAAAATTATTCATTGTATTATGAATATTATAAACAAAAAGACTACAAGGAAGCTCTTCCTTTTTGGAAACTGGTATATAATGGCCCTTGTACGGATATTATGCTTAAAGACCCAAAATATAAAAAATATCCCAGGTATGTTTTCCAAAACGGAGCCACGATCTACAAACATTTTATTGTAGATGCACTGAAAGCAAAGGATGCCAAGACTGCCAATGCATTAATCGACACCCTTATGATGATCTACAAGAGGCGTATGCAGGCCTATCCTGTAGATTCGGCAAAGGTATTGAGCTACATGGGCATTGAATTATTCAAGTTCAAACAGAACGATCCGGCCTCTCTGAATACGGCTTACAGGTATCTTTCAAAGTCCATTGATATGTACCAGCAACAGTCGAAAGCTGTTACCATAGGAGCTTTTATGGATGTAACCATTGCCTTGTACAAGGATAATATTATCACCGGAGAAGAAGTTGTAAATAACTATGCCATGTTGTCAAAGATCATAGAAATGAAACTAAATGAGAACCCGGATGATAAGGAAGTATTGAAAGTGAAAGATTATATAGCATCATTGTTTACCAATAGTGGAGCGGCAACCTGTGAGTCCCTTATTTCCCTTTTTTCGCCGCAATTCGAAGATAACAAGGAGAATCCCGATGCCCTCAAAAAATATATTTTCTGGTTAAAGAACACTGGTTGTACCGATGCGGATCTTTACCTTAAATCCATGGTTGCTTTAAATAAGATCGAACCCAAATCGCCTCTCGCCTACGATATTTCCCAGATTTACAAAAAACGGGGAGATTATGACAAGGCTATCCTATACCTTAAAAAGGCAATAAATTTAGAAACAGACGGAACAATCAAAAGCAAATTTTACCTGGAGATAGCAGATATTGTCTTCCGCATAAAGAACAATCTGCCGGAAGCAAAGAGATATTGTGAGCTGGCCATTCAGTCTGACCCCAAATCAGGGCTGCCCCATCTCCTTTTAGGAAGGATCTATGCCAATGCAAAAAATTATGGAGATGACGAGCTGGCCCATCAGGCTGTTTTCTGGGCTGCTGTCGATCAATTTATCCTGGCTAAAAAGAAAGATCCTTCCCTGGCTAATACAGCCAATGAATATATTGCTACTTATTCAAAACATTTTCCTCCCAATGAAACCGTTTTCTTCTATGGTTTCAAAGAAGGGGATACCTATGAGATCAAGGGATGGATAAACGAAAAAACAAAAGTAAGGATACGGAAGTAGATCCTGCCCATCCGGATCCCGTTTCATTTTACCGCATGATCTTCCTCCTCCTTGCAGGAGGAAGTTTCTTGTTTTTTTCCTGCTCTAAAAATGACATCACCGTTGTCAAAAATTTAACACGTTCTGATACGCTACCTTCTCAAACCATTAGTAACCTAACCACCATTTATATGGATACGGGGAGGGTGCAGATGATCGTAAAAGCACCATTGGTTAATAACTATTCCGAAAAGGAAGAACCGGTTATGGTTTTCCCCCGGGGCATACATGTTGATTTTTATGATGACAGCGGAAAGATTGAAACCCAACTTCAGGCAGGTAACGCCATCTATTATCAGAAAAAAGACCTGTGGGAAGCCAGAGACAGTGTGGTAGCTGAAAACTCTACCGGAGAACGGCTGGATGCAGAAATTTTATACTGGGACGTTATAAAGAAAAAGATCTATTCAAACAAATTTGTAAAAATTACTACACCTGATGAGATCATCTTCGGAGAAGGGTTTGAGTCGGATCAGGCTTTTAACGACTGGAATATCAGCCATGTAAAAGGGACCGTCTATGTCCAGAGCCCTGAAGAACAACAGGACAGTTTAAAAAGTAACAGACCTTCAAAACCAATAAGCAAATGAGAATAATGGAAATCGTCTGGTTGCTGGCAGGGCTGCTCTCATTGATCGGTGGTATTCATGCGTGGTCGCAGCATGACATGAAAAATGCCCTGATCTTTTTTCTGATGGTGCTTATTTCTTTTTTCATGTTCACTTTTCGTATGCGACTACGTAAGAAAAATGAACATTTTGACCAAAAGGGAGAATAATGTCAGGTACGTATATAATTATTATTATCACACTACTCTTCTCTGCTTTTTTTTCCGGCATGGAGATCGCGTATTTATCCTCAAATAAATTGCGGCTTGAACTGGATAAAAATCGTGGTACTTTCCCGGGGCGTCTGTTGTCCATCTTCTCCGGCAATCCGGGACAATACATTGTTACCATGCTGATAGGCAATAATATTTCCCTGGTGATCTATGGTATTTTCATGGCTATTTTTCTGGATCCGGTGGTTCGTACTTTTGCCCATGCTGAGACCTGGATACTGATCATACAAACCACTATTTCCACATTGCTAATACTGATCATGGCAGAATTTATCCCCAAGGCACTGTTCAGGACCCTCCCCAATAATTTTTTGAATTTTTTTGCCATCCCGGTCGCTGTTTTTTATTATCTGTTTTATCCAATAGCCCAATCCACTATCGCCCTTTCCAACTGGATCCTGCGTTTTTTCTTTCAGGTAAAAGATATTAACAGGCCTGTTAATCAGGTATTCGGGAAATCTGATCTCATACGCCTGCTGGATGAGAGTCAGGTGGAGAAACAAGATCAGCAGGAGGAGGACCACAATCTTCGTATTTTCCAAAATGCGCTTGACTTTTCCAAGGTAAAACTCAGAGAATGCATGATCCCGCGTACCGAGATCGTTGCCCTGGATAAAAACACCAGTATTGAAAAAATAAGGGAAACCTTTATCGAAACAGGCCATTCCAAACTATTAATCTATGACGGCTCCATAGATAATATCATCGGATACGTTAATATAAAAGACTTTTTCAATGATCCTCCCGGAACAGAAGCTGTCATGCACCCTCTGATCATTGTTCCCGAATCGATGCCCGCAAACAAATTACTGGGACTATTTGTCGAACAGAAAAAGAATATTGCCCTGGTGGTAGATGAATTCGGAGGCACTTCAGGCATTGTAACCATAGAAGATATCCTTGAAGAGATTTTCGGAGAAATTGAAGATGAACATGATTCATCATCCTTAATTGAGAAAAAAACCGGTCCGGATGAATATATCTTTTCCGGTCGTCTCGAAACAGATTATCTCAATGATAAATACCATCTTGATATCCCTGAAAGTGATGATTATGAGACACTGGCAGGTTTTATTCTGTATCATTACGGTAACCTGCCCAAGCCCAACCAGCGACTGGTAATAGAACCTTTTGAAATACACATTCTTAGAACGACAGAAACACGCGTTGACCTGGTCAGGCTAAAAAAATTATCATCAATATAAACAATATAATGGGTTTACCTGATTTATTTTATGGCATTTCCCACCATTATATTCTGCAAATTTTTATATTTGCAGCCTGAAAATTCAGATAATATTATACCTGTTAAAATACAAACCTAATTAAATGGCAACATTACAAAAGATCAGGGACAAATTCGGAATCATCGCGGCTGCATTTGTAGCCATTGGCTTGCTGGGTTTTATTATAAATCCCACCACATTTAAGAAGTTAGGGATAAAAAGCCAATATGAGGTAGCCCGCGTTGCCGGAAAATCCATCTCTATCAAGGATTATAACAAAAGGATAAACGACCTGACAGAGATCTATAAAATATCCGGGAACACCAATATGGATGAAGAAACATCCAAAAAAATACGGGAACAGGTTTGGGAAGATATGATCCGGGAAAATATCCTCACCCCCGAATATAAAAAACTGGGGCTGGATGTAAGTTCCGACGAAATGTTTGATCTGGTACAGGGCGATAATCCGCATCCTTTCGTACGTCAGATATTTACAGACAAAACCACAGGTGTTTTTAACCGGACTGCCCTGATACGTTTTCTTAAAAATATGGAAAATGATGAAACCGGACAACAAAAAAAATACTGGCTTTTTCTGGAAAGACAGATTTACAATGAACGGAGGATCACCAAATATCTTGACCTGATCCAGCAGGGGCTCTACGCTACCGACTTTCAGGCCAGGGAGAATTACCTGGAAAATAGTAAAAAAGCCAATCTCAGATATGTATCACAGCTTTTTGACGTGATCCCGGACAGTGCCATAACAATAACGAAAAAAGACCTGGAAGCTTATTACAAAAAACACAAGAAAAATTATAAACAAACGGCTGAAAGAAAGATCGAATATGTGACTTTTGATGCTGTTCCTTCGAAAAAGGATATCAAAACAGCCGAAGACTGGATCAATAAAATCAAACCGGAGTTTGAGGCCGCAAAAAATGTTCCTGAATTTATCAACCTTAATTCGGATGTCCCTTACGAAGATCGTCACTATGCTTACGGTGAGCTAACCCCTGATACCTTAAACGATATTATGTTCCATGCCAAACCCGGATATGTTTATGGTCCTTATGAAGAAAATGAAACATTTAAGCTGGCCAAACTGATATCTATCGACTATCTTCCGGATTCTGTTCATGCAAGACATATCCTGATTGCCTTTAACCCCAACAAGCCCAAAGAGGCTGCCAGGGAAAAAGCGGACAGTATTAAGAACCTCATTGAAAAAGGGAAAGATTTTGCCATGCTGGCATCTGCTGTTTCCGATGATAAGGGATCGGCTCAACTGGGTGGTGACCTGGGATGGTTCAAAGAAGGGATGATGGTAAAGCCATTCAGTGATGCTTGTTTTTTTGGTAAAAAACACGACCTCCTGGTTGTTGAAACCCGTTTTGGTTATCACATCATTGAAATCCTTGATCAAAGTAAAAAGGTAAAAAAAGTTGAGGTCGGTTTTCTGCAGCGAAAGATCGAAGCCAGTTCAAACACCTATAACCAGGTCTATTCACAAGCCAGCCGTTTTGCCGGCGTCAATAACACCTATGAAAAGTTTAACGCAGACATTAAAAAGAATAATTACGAAAAGCATGTGGCTGTTGTTGGGAAAAATGACGAGAATATACCGGGTCTGGAGTCTGCCAGAAGTCTGATACGAGCTGCTTTCAAGACCGATAAAGATAAAATCGTCCTGGATGTCACCAATCAGGCTGTTTTTGAGCTGGGCGATAAATTTGTGGTGGCTTACGTAACAAACGTCAAAAAAGAAGGGATCGCACCATTGGAGGATGTAAAAGACGACATCCGTATTCAGGTATCAAAAGAGAAAAAAGCGGATGCTCTGGTTGCTGCCCTGGGTAATAAAATGGAAGGGGTCAAATCACTAGATGATCTCTCCGGCAAAATAAATGCACGTATTCGTAAAGCGGATAACATAACCTTTAATTCTTTTACCATCCCCGGAGCAGGGATTGAGCCTGCTATTAATGCTGTGGCCTATGTCTGGCCTCCCCACCGGCTCACCAATCCGGTTAAAGGTCTTAACGGGGTATATGTAATTGATATCACCTCGGTGACCGAACCTGAAAAAATCTCCGACTACAGTCAGGCCAGGACCCGGTTACTGGCCACTTACAGGGTACGCACCAACAATGAAGCTTACAATGCGCTGAAAGAACATGCCAACATCAAGGACGAAAGATCAAAATTCTTCTAATAAAAAAGGCCGGTATCACCGGCCTTTTTTATTAATCAATCCACATTGTCATTAAGATACGGATTTTCATCGCTCAGTTTGGTTTCATTATCATCCTCATCCACGATCAGTGAATATTTTGATATTTTTCTTTTGGATGATGAAACATCCGTATTATCGATCTTCACATCTTTTCTTTTATAGGCAGGCTCGTCTTCGAGACGTTGGATCTCCTCATCCTTAGGGATCACGTTCATTTCATTACCATGAAGAATAGACTGTTGTGTTTTTATCTTTTCCACCCTGTTTGCATTTTTCTGGTCGGCTTTCTCTGCAGATCCTGTTGTCCCCGCAGGTATAATCGTGGAATAATGTTTTTCGGAAGCATCCTTCACATTAAACTCCAGGGTTTGTTGTGCTTCATCGTATTCATCCAGATGATAAGATTTACGGCCATGGATTTTATCTGCACTCTTTCCCTTTTCCACAGCAGGGTCATCAAAAAACCGCCTTTCCAGCTCATATTTTTCTTTTGATTTGCGATAGGTATATAGTTCAGGGATACTGTTTGCCGGAAAGCCTGTAGCAATGATGGTCACACTTACTTCATCTTCCATTTTTTCGTCGGAACAGGTACCCCAGATAATCAATGAATCATCGGCAGCACTGGAATTAACATAATCCGTAATTTCCCCTACCTCATCCATACTTATCTCATCTTTACCGGAGGTTATATTCAGCAGGATACTTTTCGCACCGGTAATATCATTAGAGTTAAGCAACGGTGAGTTCAAAGCTTCCTCGATAGCTTTGCGGGCCCTGTTCTCTCCTGAGGCCGAGCCGGACCCCAGGATAGCCACCCCGCTATCATGTACGACAGTCTCCACATCGGCGAAGTCAACATTAATATATCCATGTACCGTAATGATCTCGGCAATTCCTTTTGCAGCCAGTGCCAAAATATTATCTGCCCTGGAGAAGGCTTCCGACAGCTTCAGGTCACCGAATATTTCGCGGAGCTTTTCATTGTTTATCACCAATAAAGAGTCCACGTGCTGGCGGAGTTCGTCAATACCCTCAATAGCCTGACTGATCCTTTTCCGGCCTTCAAACCTGAAAGGTATGGTCACTATGGCTACCGTCAGGATCCCTTTATCCTTACAAGCTTTAGCGATGACCGGAACGGCACCTGTACCGGTTCCTCCTCCCATCCCTGCTGTAATAAAAACCATTTTTGTATTATCCCCCAGGGTCGCCATAATGTCATTGAGATTTTCTTCGGCTGCCTGCCGCCCGATTTCCGGTTTACTTCCGGCACCACGGCCTTCCGTGATAGATTCTCCTATCTGAATCTTTACCGGCACCGGACTATTGTTCAATGCCTGCGCATCGGTATTGCAGACCACAAAGTTAACATCACGTATTCCTTTCTGATACATATAGTTAACAGCATTGCTACCACCTCCTCCCACACCCAGCACTTTTATGATGGACGAACGTTCCGGAGGCAAATTGAAATCCATTAATCCTTCATTCATCGTTTTATATTTTTAATGTTTATTTTCTGAAAAAACTTCCTTTTCTTACATCTCAGTTCCTTTCTCAGCGAACATCTCTTCCAGGGCATTTTTTAACTTTTTCATGAGATTTCCCTTTTCCATGCCGTTTTTTTCTTCTTCCGTTTCTTCCTTCTGTATTTCGTCACGGCGGGTTTCTTTTTCATGTATTTTCTCTTCCCGTAATTCTTCGTTCTTAATATATTCCATTCCTTTCAATACCAATCCCACAGAGGTAGCATACATAGGTTGATTGATCTCCTCCTCCAGATCACCTCCCAGATGTTCATTGGGATAGCCGATACGCACATCGTATCCGGTCTTGAACTTGACCAGTTGTGGCAGATGCCTTAACCTGGCTCCTCCGCCTGTGAGTACGATGCCTGCGGCCAACTTATCAGCCACGCCTGAATTCTCAATCTCATACATAACGGCTTCAATGATCTCCTCCATTCGCGACTGGATAATATGAGCAAGACTTTTGAAGGATATTTCCTTGGGTTCCCGTCCACTGATCCCCGGTATGGTAACCACTTTGTCATCCGGTGCAAAATCTCCCAGTGCCGAGCCATAACGTGTTTTCAACAGTTCGGCATGCCGGTTCAGGATGGCACAGCCTTCTTTTATGTCTTTGGTAACGACATTCCCTCCGAAAGGGACTACGGCCGTATGCCGGATCACATTATCATAATAAACAGCAATATCTGTGGTTCCTCCTCCAATATCTATCAAAGCCACTCCGGCTTCTTTTTCATCGTCCGTAAGTACCGCCTCGGAAGAAGCCAGGGGTTCCAGAATCAGATCCTTGATCCTAAGATTGATCCGGTTCACACATTTTTCTATATTCCGGGCTGATGCCACTTTACCTATCACGATATGAAAATTGGCTTCCAGACGCCTCCCTGACATGCCTACCGGGTTTTTCACTCCGGTTTCATTATCCACGATGAAATTCTGGGGGATGACATGAATAATCTCCTCCCCGACATCAATGGGTATCTTATTCATATCATCGATGAGGCGTATGATATCCTCTTTCTTGATCTCTTCTTCATCACTGTCCCTGTTGATATATCCGCGGTTTCTGATACTGCGGATATGCTGACCGGCAATCCCCACAAAAACACTCTCAAAGATGACAGAAGATTTCATTTGAACTTCCTCTACTGTTTTCCGCAATGCGTTAACCGTCTCCTCAATATTGAGGACAACGCCGCGTTTAACACCTGTGGAGGGGGCTTTGCTCAAGGCAAGAATTTCAATCTGGCCGGATTCATTTTTTCTTCCCACCAGGCAAACGATTTTGGTAGTGCCAATATCTATGGCAGCAACAACCGGTTGTTGATTTTTCATAATCTTACTGTTTTTTATGTTGTTTTTTAGTTTTATTGATTTCTTCTCGTACATACGATCTGGTTTTTAAATTTCAGGTTTATGATATTATACCGGTTCCATCCCAGATTGTTCAGGGCATGGGTATAAAAAAGCCAGAGTTTCCGGAATTTTTCCCTGTAATCCGATGCATCTCCGAAAATGATGGCATGAGATCCCACCCGTGGTGTCAGCGTATATTCTCCATCACGGGTGACATATATTTCTTCTATCTGGGCTTTCCAGAAAGGAACAGAGTCAATATAGCGGGCCAGACGATATACTTCCAGAATACGTGATTTATCAGGCAGATCCCGGATTGTCTTAAAGGCATTTATCCGGAAAGGAACCGGTATATTTCCTGCTGCTACCAGGATATGTACAGGATACTTACGGGAGAACGGAAGGATATATCCCTGATCATCCACAAAAAATCCGGGATGTCCGGGGCGGTATATCCTTACAATAGCCCGGCGTTGGGTGATATCAATATAAAGATTTCCATTCACATCCTTATAAGCCTCTACCCGCCTGATATAGGGATACCTCATAAGATCCTTTTCTATTTTTTCCGTATTGATCCGCCATAAGGGCATTCCCAGCATATTCCCTTCATTTTTCAAAAGAAGATCTTTTATATCCTGTTCCGTAACAAACTGTATGCTGGCCGAATCCAGTATCTCCGGAACAATAGCCCGGCAGATCACTTTTTTCTCTTTTCCGGATACAGCCCCGGTGAGCAAAACAAAGCCTCCCGCCAGGAGCAGGTACCCCAGCGCACGAAGAATTCCGGTTATGTATCTCTTCAACTTCATACTATTCCGTTTCCTTGTAAATTTCTTCAATCGGTATGACCATCCGGTCAATATCCCCGGCGCCCATCGTCAGCAATACCTGCGGCAGGTTTTTTCTTACCCACGCCACTGCCTCTTTTTTGTTTAATACCATTTTGTCCTTCAACTTCATCTTATCCAGGATCAGCCGGGAGGTGACTCCGGGCACAGGTTTTTCACGTGCCGGATAAATATCCAGCAATATGGCCGTATCCAGCAGATCCAGGCTTTTTGCAAATTCACCGGAAAAATCCGAGGTACGCGAATAGAGATGCGGTTGAAAAATACCGGTGATCTTTTTACCGGGAAACATTTCCCTTGTTGACCCGATAGCTGCTTTTAACTCAACGGGATGATGGGCATAATCATCAATATAAACATACTCCGGAGTGTTTATCCGGATATCAAAACGGCGACGTACACCTTTAAATAATAAGAGGGACTTCTTAATACTTTCTTCCGATATTCCGAGCAAATGGGACACCGCTACAGCGGCCAGGGCATTTTCTACATTTACTTTCCCCGGCAAACCAAGATATATTTTACTCATCTCTGTTTCAGGGGTGTGTACGTCAAAAATATGATGGCCATCATTATAGGAAAGTCCGGTAGCCACAAAATCGGCCTCGTTTTCCGGTCCATACGTAAACCAATCTGCCTGCCTGTTTACCTCCCTGTCAATGGGTAATCCATATCTGACCAGTATCTTCCCGCCAGGTCTTACCTGACTGATAAACTGATGAAAGGACTCAACCAAATGTTCATAGGTGTGGTAAATATCCAGGTGATCGGCATCCATAGAAGTGATCACGGCTATCTCCGGATGAAGGTAGAGAAACGAACGATCAAATTCATCGGCTTCCAGCACTACCCAGTCACTTTCTCCCAAGAGCAGGTTGGTATCATAATTTTTACTGATCCCTCCGAGAAAAGCCGAACAATCCAGCACAGATTGTTTCATTACATGAGCGATCATGGTGGAAGTAGTGGTTTTACCATGAGTACCGGCCACAGCCACCGGTCTCATATGGTCGGCGATCATGCCCAATATTTGTGCACGTTTGTACATGGTGTATCCCTGCTCTCTGAAATAACTCATCCCCGGATGTTCTCCGGGCAGGGCCGGAGTATAAATAACCAGGGTATCCGTTTTTTCGTCCGGATCCCGAAAAGGAGCCGGGATGGTTTGTACCCCATCATCAAAAATAACCTGTATGCCTTCTTTTTCCAAGGCATCCGTAATAGCTGACGGTGTCCGGTCATATCCTGCAACCTGATATCCTCCTGCCCGAAAATAACGGGCTAGGGCACTCATTCCTATGCCACCGATGCCCATAAAAAATATCCTGCTATATTGTGTTATATCACTCATTTCCGGTTTTTGTCAATTCAATTATTTTTTGTACAATATCCTTGCTGGCAGCGGGACGTGCCAGTTTTTTCAGGTTCTCCGAAAGATGGGTCATCCGCACCGGATCATCAAGCAGATCAAGGGCATATCCCATAAGCGAGTATTCCGCCTCATAATCCGATATCATCTCAGCAGCATCCTGTCCGGCCAATGCGACCGCATTTTTTGTCTGATGATCCTCTGCCACGTTTGGTGACGGGACCAGAATAACCGGTTTCCCAACTACTGCCAGTTCCGAGATCGTGCCGGCACCGGCGCGTGAGATAATCAGTGTGGCTGCAGCATATGCCATATCCATCCTTTTGATAAAATCCCGAACCAACACATTTGGGTTTTTATGACCTTTCATTTCCCCTGATATCTCTTTATAATAATTTCTGCCGGTTTGCCATATCAAAAAAACCGGTTTATCACCCAACTCATCCAGATGATACAGGATGGCACGGTTTATGGATCCGGCACCCAGGCTCCCTCCCAGGACGAGGATTACTTTCATATTATCAGGCACGCCAAAAAATGACAAGGCCTCGGAAACTTTCACCCGGCTGTTCACTATTTCCTCCCGTACCGGATTTCCCGTAAGCACCAGTTTTTCCGCCGGAAAATATTTTTCCATACCTTCATAAGCCACACAGATCACCGAAGCTTTTGCAGCGAGAAGCCTGTTGGTAATGCCGGCATAAGAGTTTTGTTCCTGGATCAGGACAGGGATCCCGTATTTACCAGCCACTCTCACAACCGGACCGCTGGCATAACCTCCTACGCCCACAACTACATCCGGCCTGAACTGCCGGATAATTTTCCGGGCTTTACCCATACTTTTACGTAACCGTAACAATACGTCAATGTTTTTCCATATTTTTTTTCTCTCAAATCCTCGCACAGGCAAACCTTCGATTGAAAATCCGGCAGCCGGCACTTTTTCCATTTCCATTCTTTCTTCGGCACCAACAAACAGAATATCCACCGACGGAACGGTTTTCTTCAGTTCCTGCGCAATGGAGATAGCGGGGAAGATATGGCCCCCTGTTCCGCCTCCGCTAATAATCACCCTCAACGGCTTGTTCATCATCTGCATCTGTTAAAATCTCTGTTTGTTGCGTTTCAATATTTCTGCTTACATTTAATATAATTCCCAACTCTATACTGGTAAATAACATCGAGGATCCTCCCATACTTACCAGGGGCAGGGTTTGTCCCGTAACAGGGAAAAGGGACACGGAAACCCCCATATTTACAAAAGCCTGGGTCACGATCAGAAGGGTCAGGCCGATCACCAGAAAAGCAGGAAAAGTTCTGGTACTCTTTTTTACGATCACTCCGGCCCTGAAGAGTAATATCAGATATACCAGGAGTATGGGGATAGCTCCAAAAACCAACCCGTATTCTTCAACTATAATGGCAAAAATAAAATCCGAGTAAGGATGTGGCAAAAAATTACGTTGTGTGCTCTTACCCGGTTTTTTCCCGAAAAATCCACCTGTAGCCACGGCAATCTTAGCCTGCTCTACCTGATAATCTTCTGTTTTATCACCACTCGCAAAATGTTCTATTCTGTTTTTCCAGGTACTGATACGGCCCTGATGATTAAATGCCATGGCAATCAACAGGAACATGGCACCAACTAGAACAGCTACTCCTATAATACTCAGAAGAATAGTGAATTTAACACGACCGATAAACATCAATACCAGGCTGACCAGGAAAAGGATCAATGCCGTGGAAAGATTGGCGGGAAAAATAAGTGCCGAGATAATAAATAATGGCAAAGCCATAGATCGCATTACCACTTTCATATCCCTGACCTGGTCCTGCCTGACCGAGAGCATCCGTGCCAGATACATGATCAGTGACATTTTAGCAAAATCCGATGGTTGAAAAGTAAAACCCACACCCGGCAGGGTAATCCATCTGGAAGCCTCATTCAGACGGGTACCCGAAATCAGTGTGATCACCAGCAGAATAACTGACAACCACATAAATAATCTGGATAGCTGAAAATAAAAACGATAAGGGATAAGATGAACGAAAAAAATAATCAAAAGGCCAACGCCCAGAATAGCTCCATGGCGAATCAGATAATATAACGTGTTTCCTCCCATATACTTGTATGCCAACGTTTCTGTCGAACTGTAAACAGCCAGCAGGGAAAACACGGAAAGGATAAAGATCATGCCCCAAATCACTTTATCTCCCTGGATATATTTTTTAATCGTATCGCCCATACGGTAATATCTGCTATTTCATTTTATAAATTACGGACAGCCTGTTTGAACTGACGGCCACGATCTTCATAATTATCAAAAAGGTCAAAGCTGGCACAAGCCGGTGATAACAGTACCGTATCGCCATTATCAGCCAGGAAATAGGCATTTCTGACAGCCTCTCCCATCGACTGTGTTTCCACGATGGTAGGTACTATATCCTTAAAAGCTTCAACCAGCTTCCGGTTATCTTTGCCAAGACATACCAATGCTTTCACCTTTTCCCTGGCCAGATCGGCCAGCACACTGTAATCATTTCCCTTATCAATACCGCCGGCGATCCATACCACCCTGGTTGTTGCACTCTCCAGGGCATACCATACCGAGTTGACATTGGTTGCCTTCGAATCATTGACAAACTGGATCCCGTGCACCCGTAACACCGGTTCCAACCGGTGTTCAACTCCTTTAAAATCAGACAAGCTTTCCCTTATCACTTCTTTACGTATCTGCAATACCTGGCCGGCAATACCGGCAGCCATTGAATTGTACATGTTGTGTTTCCCCTGTAATGCTAAGTCCATAATTGACATTTTTATTTTGTTATTTTTATAGTTAATAATCATTTGATCGTTTTCAATCCAGGCTGTCTGTCCCTTTTTTTCTTTGATTGAGAAAGAAAGCCTTTCGGCCGGGAAGTCCAGGGCAGGGATACGTTGCCGAAGTACCGGATCATCATGGCAATAAATCAAGATATCCCTTTCCCTCATATTCCGGGTGATCCTCAACTTGGAAAGAATATAATTTTCCATATCATATCCGTACCTGTCCAGGTGGTCAGGAGTAATATTCAGCAGGATTGCTATATCAGCCTTAAAGTCATACATACCATCCAACTGAAAACTACTCAGTTCGATCACATAATAATCCGCTTCACCCCGGGCCACCTGCAGTGCCAGACTTTTACCTACATTTCCGGCCATAACCACACGCAATCCGGCTTTATTCAACAAATGCAGGATAAGCGTGGTGGTAGTTGTTTTGCCATTGCTCCCCGTAACGCATATTTTCATGCCTTTTATATACCGTCCCGCAAATTCAATCTCCGAAATCACAGGTATTCCCAATTTCCTGATTTGTTCGACCACAAAAGCATTTTCCGGAATTCCCGGACTCTTGATTACTTCTTCGGCCCGGAGAATACGCCGGATATCATGTTTTTTTTCTTCGTAGGGTATATCATAATCCTCAAGAAACTTCCGGTATTCAGGCCGGACCGTACCGGCATCGGATACAAAAACATCAAATCCCTTTACGGCCGCCAATACGGCTGCTCCTGTGCCACTTTCACCTGCTCCCAATATGACTATTTTCTTACTCATTCCTTATCGTATCTTCAGGGTTACGACCGTAACAACAGCCAGAATGATGGCTACAATCCAGAAACGGGTAACGATCTTTGGCTCTGTATATCCTTTCATTTGGTAATGATGATGTAACGGGGCCATCAGGAAGATCCGCTTCCCCGTACCTGTCCGTCGCCGTGTATATTTGAAATAGCTGACCTGCATGATCACACTGAGGCTCTCCATTAAAAAAATACCGCACAGAATAGGGATTAACAGCTCTTTCCGGATGATAATGGCAAATACGGCGATTATTCCGCCCAGGGAAAGACTACCCGTATCGCCCATAAATACCTGTGCCGGATAGGCATTATACCAAAGGAACCCGACAGTGGCCCCGATAAAGGAACTGGCAAAGATCACCAATTCACCGGTATTTGGAATAAACATGATATTAAGATAGTCGGCAAAAACCATGTTACCGGAGACATAAGCCAATATACCCAATGTCGCTCCCACGATGGATGAGACACCGGCATTCAACCCGTCCAGGCCATCAGTAAGGTTGGCCCCGTTGGAAACAGCCGTCAAAATAAAAATGACAATCAAAACGAAAACCACCCAGCCCCAAAAATTTTTGTTTTTTTTCAGGAAGCCTACCAGCATATTATAATTGAACTCATGATTTTTTACAAATGGAATGGTTGTTACTGTCGATTTTATGTTACGATAGGTAAATTCAGGCACTTTGGCATTTTCATTGCCCGGTTCAGCTATCATGGTATGTTGTGTATTTTCCCCAACCGGTACTTTTTCCCTTACATATACCTGATCACTGGTATAAAGTACTATCCCTACGACCAGACCCAGAATAACCTGTCCGTAGATTTTGAATTTCCCGGCGAGGCCGGCTTTATTTTTCTTAAATATTTTAATATAATCATCCAGAAAGCCTATTCCTCCCAGCCAGATTGTCGTCAACAGCATCAGCAGAATATATACATTTGTCAGATCGGCAAACAATAATACGGGGATCACAATAGAGGATAAAATGATGATCCCTCCCATCGAAGGGGTACCTTCTTTCCTGTACTGGCCTTCCAGTCCCAGATCTCTCACTACTTCTCCTATTTGCATGCGTTGCAGCCAGCGGATCACAGATTTGCCGATGATCATGGAAATGATCAGAGAGGTGATCACTGCACTTGCCGAGCGGAATGAAATATAGGCAAACAGGCCCGCACCGGGAACATTCAATTTATTCAGATATTCAAATAAATAATAAAACATCAGTTACGGTCTCCTGGTTATGATTCATACATATAATTTTTGGTCTTTTTTCTTTCTTGGTTCATCGTTCATCGTTCATCGTTCATCGTTCAACATTCATCGTTCTCCTCAGTTCTTCCCTGTCATCAAAATGATGCTTCACGCCCTTTATTTCCTGACAGGTTTCATGTCCTTTCCCGGCTATCAAAACGATATCTCCCGGTGACGCCAGATGAATTGCCGTTTTAATGGCTTCCCTGCGATCAGCTATACTTAGTACCCTGTCTTGTTCGTCTTTTGTAAGTCCCTCCAACATATCCCGGATAATTTCATCCGGATCCTCATCTCTCGGATTATCCGATGTAAGGATGAGGGTATCACTCAATTCCCAGGCAAGCCTTGCCATCCGGGGTCTTTTACTTTTATCACGGTTACCGCCGGCACCGATCACAGTGATCACCTTTTCCTTTCCCCGGCAGAGTTTCCGGATGGCTTTCAGCACTTTTCCAACTGCATCGGGGGTATGAGCATAGTCCACGATCCCGGTTATGCCATCTGATGAACGTATCACCTCAAAACGTCCCGGAACCATAGGTAAACGACTCATCCCCTCCAATACCGGTTCCGGCTTTTCCCCGAGTATCAGAGCCACTGCATAAACTGCCATCATATTGGAGGCTGAAAATTCTCCGACAAAAGGTATCCACACTTCCCTGTTATCAATGGAGAGAAGGGTACCTTCAAAATGACTTTCCAGTAACCGGGCATGATAATCCGCCGGAGTTTTTATACCGAAAGTAACCACACGGGCTTTGGTATTTTGTACCATAACCTGTGCATTCCGGTCATCAACATTGACCAGGGCAAAAGAGCCTGCCGGCAACTGATCAAAGAACTTCTTTTTTGCATACAAATAGGACTTAAAGTCCTTATGATAATCCAGGTGATCCTGTGTAAGATTGGTGAACACACCACCGGCAAAATGCAGACCGGCAATACGGTACTGATCAGCAGCATGTGAACTTACCTCCATAAACACATAATCACAACCTGCTTCAGCCATTTTCGCCATTTTTTCATGTAGTACCAGAGGATCCGGGGTGGTATGAGTTGTCTCAAAGGTCTCTCCATTGATCATAATGGCAGTCGTGGAAAAAAGGCCGGCTTTATGACCCAGCAGGCGAAACAGATTGTACAGGGAGGTGGCAATGGTCGTTTTCCCATTCGTACCGGTTATTCCGATCAACCGGAATTTTCGGGAAGGTTCTCCGAAATACAGGGAAGCCAGTTCGCCCAAAGCCACAGCACTGTTTTTCACCTGGATCCATGTCACGGAAGGATCAGGATCTGCAGGTAACACCTCACAACAAATCCCTGCAGCTCCGGCTTTTATCACATCTTCAATATACTTGTGTCCATCCGTATGGACGCCCCTTACCGCCACAAACAGATCACCGGGTAGTATTTTCCGTGAGTCAAATTCCACCTTACGGAATTGATCTTTCTTACCGGATAAGATTTTCCGGATCCCCTGTAAATGTTTTATGTTCTCTATCCCAAACATTCAATCTATTTCAAACTCATTTCAAGGCGGATGGTCATGCCCGGCTGTGCCTTGGTCCCGGGAGCCACCGATTGTTTTTTCACGGTTCCCCAGCCATCCGCTATAACCTGCAGTCCGTCACTTTCCAACAGAAACAGCGCATCCTCCAAACCCATTCCCCTCACATTAGGTACCAGAAAGCCCGTCACTTTCAGCGGGTCAACAGCTACCACACTATCCCTGCTGCTTGCCCGGCCCCATTTATCTTCTGTTTTTTTGTCCTCCAGATAAGAGATTCCAAGTTTATTGAATACATATTTCATTTCACTCAGCAAACCGTTTTTGCTATACGGAGCATCATGCGAGTGTCCTGCATAGGCAAGATAATCCCGTTGCATATCCAGACTGGATGCATAGACCTTATCCGCTACTTCCCTGAATACAGGGCCTGCCACGAGATTGCCGTAATACACGGAGTTGGAAGGAGCACTTACCACGACAATGCATGAATATTTCGGATCATCAGCAGGAAAATATCCCACAAAAGATGCCACATAACTGATCTTATGATTGACATGATATCCGTATTTTTCATTGGCTATCTGTGCTGTACCGGTTTTGCCGGCTATTTTATACACCTTGTTTCTAAGGTTTTTTGCCGTACCGTTTTCCACAACGCCTTCCAGCATCTCATGGGCTTTCTCCAGTGTTTCCTTCGAGCATATGGAAGGATTCAACACTACTGTTCCGTATTTTTTCACCACACGGCCATGGTATTTCAGTTCTTTTACAAAACGCGGCTTCACCATTACCCCGTTATTGGCTATGGCATTATAGAAGGCAAGAATCTGCAGCGGCGTCATTCGTACCTCATAGCCATGGGAGATCATAGCCAATGAAATACCCGACCAGTATTTATCTCCGGGATAATGGATCATGGGTGTTCCTTCCCCCTTGATCTCTATGCCCAGTTTTTTATTCAGCCGCATACTGTAAAGACGGTCTATCAGATCCCTGGGATGATCGGCATAATGGTCCATGATCAATTTAGACATCCCCACATTGGACGAGACCTCCAATACTCTCTTTACGGTAATTTTTCCATAGCCTCCCGGCCTGGTATCCTTAATAACCTTATCATAAAATTTTATCCTGCCATGATCCGTATCCACCGTATCATTAATGGAGAAAGCGCCATCTTCAAGACCGGCCACAAGAACCGGCAATTTGAAGGTAGAACCCGGCTCAATACTCTCGCCAATGGCATAATTATACAACTCGCGGTAATTTCCGTCCTTATCTCTTTCAAGATTGGCAATGGCTTTTATATTTCCTGTTTTTACTTCCATTAAGATCACAACCCCATGATCGGCATTGTTGCGGATCAACTGTTGTTTTAATGAATTTTCAGCAACATCCTGGATATCAATATCGATAGTAGTAACAACATCATACCCGTCTTTGGGTTCCACTTCATTGGCATCTTTCAATGGCATCCATACATTCCCCGAAAGGCGCTGCATGAGCCTGACTCCTGTCTGTCCTTTGAGAAACCGGTTATAAGCTCCCTCAATACCCACAACATTCGATCTGTCATCATTGGTAACATATCCAATAGTTCTGGCAGCCAGTTCCCGTTGCGGCAGAATACGCTTATTGGTCTGAATAATGATCAGTCCGCCTTTGTATCTGCCCCGCCTGAGAACAGGAAATTTTTTTAATTCTTTCATTTGCCGGTAAGTAACATTTCTTTTCAACAGATAATACCGGCTTTTTTTTCGATAAGCATCCAACAGCTCTTTTTTATATTGCCAGGCAGGTTTATCCTTAAAAAGATCTGACAAACAGGAAGAAAGGGAATCCAGTTTCCTTTTGAAAAGATTACGGTCCAGTGCGTTGCTGTTCAGATCAAGATGGATCTCATAATAAGGAACGGAGCTGCTGAGCAGGCGTCCGTCAGCAGACAGAATATCTCCCCGGTTGGGCTGAATGGTAAAATCACGAAGTGACTGCTCGGCAGAAAGTGTGCTGTATTTATTCCCCTGCACTAATTGCAGATAGAGTATCCTGCCAAAGATAAGGACCCCAACCAGCAACATTCCCAGATAAATAATTGCCACACGCCAGACGATATCTTTTTTCAAAGACATGCTTTTATCTCCCTTTTTTATCTACTATAATCTTCCGCGGCGGTACTACCGGCTCTTTCAGTCCCAGATGCTTGTCTTCTATAGATTTTAATACCTGTGTCTTTGTACTTTTATACATTAATTCTGCTGAAGTAGATATTGACTCAGCCCTCAATTCCTGTATCTCCTTCTTCAACCGGGTTGTTTCCCTCACAATTTTTTCCGCATGATAACGGTTCCCGATATAAATCATCGCCAAAAAAGTCACAAATATTATATACGGCAATTGCTTTGTGATAAGCCGGTTAGTAAGTATCGTCCCGTCAATAAAGGAATGGAATGTTCCCTTTTTCGGAGTTTTACCCTTCGATTCAACGTCTTCAATAAATTCAACTTGCTTAACCATAACAAAGCTTCTATATTCTTTCTGCAATTCTAAGTTTTGCACTACGGGATCTCGGATTGCGGGTCAGTTCATCCGCCGCCGGTGTAATGACTTTTTTATTTACCATCCTGAAAGGCGGTTGATGCCGTACCAGGGGATTTTCATCCTCTTTGAATGAAGTAAAACCCGTTTTCATAAATGTTTTTACCATCCTGTCTTCCAATGAATTATAAG
>WFSC01000193.1 GCA_015486185.1 Bacteroidales bacterium
GTAATAAGGATGAAACCTCTTTTCTTAATGACAACAAAACTATTTTAAGCATTCCCGACAGTGTAGTCTTTGCTGTTGAGAATAACAGATTAGTTTTTGAGAATGAACAAGCTTTCTTAACTTGTATTAACTTTCTAGCTAATATTGGTGATGAAAAATTTCCTTTATTTGAAAATGAAATTGGATTTAAAAGTTATAGAGCTAAATACAAAGATAATGCAGATAAACTTGAATTATTCCCAGATGAGTTATATGCAACTTTATTAAATCCTGATAAAGAAATTGTTGTTGGACATTATTTATTTAAAGAAGATCCTGTTCAGGGGAAAACTTATATTTTTTTGTATAATGAAGACCTGAGCAACAACCAAAAAAGTTATAATCAGTTGACCGAAAAACCTGATTATGTTTTTAATAGCAGTGAAAATATTTTTGATAGGCTAAATGGTTTATCTGCTAGTAAAAGTAAATATTGTAGTGGCTAAAAATTAGGCTATTATTATTGGTCGACTTTAGGAGGACAAGTTCAATATAAAATCGTTTATCAAACAGGTTTGTATAAATCTCTTCAAGCAAAAATAAAAAAGGATCATTATGGAGGTGCAGAATATATCTCTTTAAGCACTTACTGGGACGAGGTTACTTTTTATAGAAATAAAAAGGGTTGCTGGACATATACCGGATCTGATGGCGGTTATGGAAGAGAGTATAATTTAAGACCTTGATTATAGTACGAAAAGACTAAAGGCTTTTCGATATAAAATATCTTATTATTGTAGAGATGATGGGTATACACCATCTGTGATACATACAGCTATTTTAAAAATCGTTTGCCATGAAAGCAATGATTGTAATTAATTTTGTTTGATTTAATAGATAGAAAGATATCCTATCAATAGGATATCTTTCCATCCTGATATTTCAATCCATGAAAAGTTTAATTATTCTTATAATATTTTTTCAAATACTACCGAATATCACCATATTCGGCCAAATTGTAAAAAAAACATACAACAGGACCTCTTTGGGGTTTGCGATCATTCAATTACATTCTGAAAAAGGATTGACATTAAGTAATGAAACCATTTTGAAAACCAACCGGTATGTAAACCCGGGATTGGAAATATCTTTTACCACAGGATACAAGGAAGAAGCCAAGACACCTTTTGCTTTTTTATTTTTCAGCAATGCCATTGCTATAAATGCTTATGGAAATATTCTGGACCGCCGGAACAAAATCTACATAAGTTGTGGCGCTGGTTACAGGCTGGTATTTTATAATGAGATCTTAAATGAATATGCTAATGTGATACCCGATCGAAGTATATATGATATTTCAACAACAGGACGGTTCATGCCGCTGATCAATTTGGGTATATCCTATTCTTATCGTTTCTTCGGAAAAGGAGGATTGGGTATCCGGTTAAATCACCAGATAGCAGGAATGAATATGATCATCACATCATTGACAGCAACGGTATTTTTTGAGGCTGAATCTGATAAACCTGATAAAGAATAATAAATTTGTACTAATCTTTTTTATTTTACAAGAGAGTATGGTTCAGGTCACTTTTTTTAAAGGAAGAATAAGTTTTGATCTTTTTTATAAGTTTTCAAGCAAAGAATTCGTTAACAATAAAAAACATGTAATTACCTACCGTATCTGCGTTTATTTTTAAGATCATTGTGGCTATATCAATAGCGTACGGATATCTATAAAAAATGAAAAAGTCTGGAAGCATTATATTCAGGATCATTTGGGTGATTATTTTAGCTTCTTCGTGTACGAAAGAGATCCATATCCCCATTCCGCCCATCGAGAGCAAACCCGTAATCAATTGCTTTTTTACGCCGGACAGCATTTTTACTCTGTATGTCGGGAAACCGGTTCCAATATATGACGACGAGCCGCGTGTGCTTGATCATGCAAATGTTTATCTTTTTGAAGAGCAAAAATGTGTGGATACCTTACGTTATTCGGAAGGATTGTATTTTTCATCCTATGTTGCAAAGGCAGAAAAGAGCTATGATGTAAAGGTGCAATGCCCTGGATTTGATACGGTTTTTGCTCAGGATATGACACCGTCACCACCGGAAAAACTTACGGGCTTTTTTCGGGATGATGTTTTCCGGAATGAGGATGGTGATCCTGTCTCCCAGGTTAACCTCAATATTCAGGATGATCCTAACGAAAATAATTTTTATGAACTCCTTTTAAAAATAACCTACCGGGATCCTTTTGACAGTGCCTGGCACAGGAACGTTGAGGTTGGGTATGCCGAAAATAACCCGGACCCCGTACTGGAGAACGAAGGTTTGATACCTTATGATCCATCCACGATCCTCTTCAGCGATGAGCTGTTTAACGGGACCCGCTATACCCTTACCATCAACTACCATGGACCATATTACGTAAATAATGGTGAGACGGTCAATTATTCATATTTTCTGGTCGTTTTTTTCAGGGCAGTTTCCAAAGAGTACTATTTGTATAAAAAACAACTGATAAAACATCTTTATAACCAGGACAGCGATATCTTTGACGGCATGGGCAACCCGGTGCAGATGTATTCTAATGTGCAGGGAGGTTATGGAATCTTTGCCGGATATGTGGAGAGAAGAGATACGATTCCAAGAAAAAACAACTAACAATTATCAGGTCTGTGTTTAACAGAAAAACCATATTAACAGGATTTCTTTTCATTCCCTTATGGGTAAACGCGAAACATGTCACGATCAGCGGATATGTACAGGATGCGGAAACGGATGAAAGGCTGATAGGAGCCAATATTGTGGAAATATTTTCAAGAAACGGAACCATCACAAATAATTATGGTTACTATAACCTTGCTGTCCCTGAAAAGGATTCGGCAAAGATCCGGGTTTCGTATATAGGATACAGCACAATACTAAGAACGATCTCTGCAAAAAAAGATCAGAAAATCGATTTTCAACTCACGCCCGGAGATTCTCTGGCAGAAGTGACTGTAATAGGAACACGAACCCGGCCTATAGAACAACGGAATGAAATGAGCGTGGTCTCTGTTCCGGTAAAGCAAATGGAGACACTACCTGCATTAGGGGGAGAGCCGGACCTCATGAAAGTAATGCAGTTGATGCCCGGCGTGCAGTCGGGAAACGAAGGATCCAGCGGTCTGTATGTCCGGGGAGGTGGGCCAGACCAGAATCTGATCCTTCTGGACGATGTACCATTATATTACGTAAATCATCTCGGAGGTTTTGTTTCCATTTTCAACACGGATGCCATAAGCGCTACGAAACTGATAAAAGGAGGATTTCCTGCCAGTTACGGAGGTCGCCTCTCTTCCATACTGGATGTCAGGATGAAAGAGGGGAACATGAAAAAATTCCAGGGCAGCGGGATGATCGGACTGGTGGCTTCTAAGGTAGCCGTAGAAGGCCCCCTGAAAAAGGGTAGATCGTCCTATCTCGTATCTTACCGCAGGTTCCTTTATGATCTTATCACGATGCCCATAAGCAAATTAGCTTCAAACGGCTATGGTTTTGGTTATCATTTTTATGATCTTAATGCCAAGATCAACCATAAGTTCTCCGACAAAGACCGTCTTTTTTTAAGTATCTATTCCGGAGACGATCAGATACTGGCCAAGATGAAGTTAAAAACCATTGATGATAAGGAGGAATCGAAAATGAGCAACAAATGGGGCAACAGGCTATTGGCCTTACGGTGGAATCATCTCTATAACCGGAGACTGTTCAGCAATCTTACCCTGGCCTACACCCGGTATCGTTTTAACATGGAATATTCAGGATCGTTCGGAGGTAAACAGGACAAACATGAATATTATAGCCGTTTCATTTCCGGGATATATGATGCAAACGGTAAAATTGATTTTGAATATTATGCCGGCCGGAATTATAAACTGAAATTCGGAGCAAATGGTATTTACCATATTTTCAGGCCCGGCATAACTTCCTTCAGACAATCCGGCAGCAATATGGCTCCGGTAGATACAAGTTACGGCAGTTTCGACCTGCATTCCCTGGAGTATGCCGCTTACGTTGATAATGAAATAACGATGGGCCCTCGTTTACGGATGGATCTGGGTTTTCGGTTTTTATTATATCAGGTAGAGAAAAAAACGTATTTCTCTCCGGAACCCCGGATATTATTCAATTATCTGATAACTGATAATATGGCATTGAAAGCATCCTATGCTATAATGCAGCAAAATGTTCATCTGTTGTCAGGTACCGGCGCCGGGTTGCCGGTTGACCTGTGGATGCCAGCCACCTCAATAGCTGAACCCGAAAGGTCATGCCAAACAGCTTTGGGCATTGCACGGTCCCTGTTCCAGGGCTCCGTTGAGTTCAGTGTCGAGGGATATTATAAGAGAATGAAAAACCTGATTGCATACAAGGAAGGTATCAACAGTCTTTGGGGCACAACAAACTGGGAAAATAAAATAGAGACCGGAGGCATGGGAGAATCTTATGGGATAGAGTTCCTGGTGCAAAAGAAAACAGGGAGAACCACCGGCTGGATCGGTTACACCCTTTCAAGAACCACCCGGCAGTTTGACAATATAAATTTTGGGGAAGCCTATCCCTACAAATACGACAGACGTCACGACATCAGTGTGGTATGGATGTATAAACTGAAGAAAAACATTGATCTTTCAGCCACCTGGGTTTTTGGCACCGGCAATGCTTTTACCATGGCGGAAGGAAAATTTAGCGCCATAAACGACAATCCCCATGATCCTCCCCCCTTTGTTTTCAATACGGAAGCTTACATTTACAGTGACCGCAATGCCTATCGCATGAGGCCTTACCACAGGCTTGACGTAGGTGTCAATTTTCACAAGAATAAAAAATGGGGTGAACGCACCTGGAACATTAGTATATACAATGTCTATAACCGGCAAAATCCCTATTTTTATTTTTTCGACACAAAATATGAATACGATAAACACGGGAGAATCATTCAGGGTTCGGGAAAAAACGTCCTGAAACAGCAAAGTCTGTTTCCCATAATACCTTCGGTAAGTTATAAATTTAAATTCTAATACCTGGTAAAAATATGACTTGTTTCGCACGCCTGCCTGCATACCTCCGGTAGGTAAACCGGCAGGCAAAGCTGTCGCCTGTAGCGGCTATGCACTGCGCCGTCGACTCCCTGCGACAAGCCCAGGAACCACTTATGGCGGCCGATGGAAGGCGCAGCGGGGTTGTATTCTGTGGAAATGATCTCTTAACCACGGGTGTAACCGGGGTTATTATCTCCCGGCCCCTCCGGGGTCGTTACCATTTTATTTTATCTTTAGTCTTTTCTTCCGTTCATCGATCAACGTTCGTCAATCATCCTTCTTCTCCGTCTCTCCGTCCCTCTTAACTCTTTCGTTCATTAGTCAAACGTTATTATCCTTTAATACTTTAATCAATAAGTTATTGTTTTTATAAAGAGTTGATATTTATTTTATGTTTAGAATGGTTTCTAATTTATAAAATTGTCTTTTCCCATCTGTTTTTAGAATTGCAATAATTGAGTGTTTTCCAGGAAATTTGTCTTTTGTATTTATAAGCATTGTAAAAACTCCTGTATGATTCGGAGGAATAATGCTATCTGATATGAAAGCAAAAGTACAGTTACATGAAGTGTTATATTCTAATATTCTTACTGATTCATTTCCTGTGTTTTTCAATTCAAATACGGCATTTACTACAGTATCCCGTGAAATGTCATTGAATATTTTATATTTATTAGTACAAATCAGTAATCCATTGGTTGTATGAGGTAAACCATTCTTATCCTTTTTTGAAGAACATGAATAA
>WFSC01000194.1 GCA_015486185.1 Bacteroidales bacterium
TTACTGCACAATTGGGACTGGGACTGCCTATCGACATTGGACCTGCCATGCCGGATGACTATAATCCTAATGTCATATTATTGTACTCTATCGGTATATATATTCCCTGGTAGAACAAACCTTGCAAGCAGCATTATTTAACTAATCTGAGATTTTCCGGATCTATCCGTTTCATCTTTGTCCTGTTCACACTTCCATTCCATCTTTCCCATATTCCATCATTTCTTTTCATTGACTTTCTTCAAAAATGCCGGTTCCATTTTGATAACTTTCCGGTCATAGGTCATCAATCCGTTGGTCTCCGTTTCCACGTCAGTGATCTGTGTATAAACACTGGCACTCAGTCCCGGATTCTTTTTCAGTTTAAGGATCTTGTAAAAATAGGTTTGATATTTTTTCTTCAGTTCGGCCACATCGCTCATTTTCCGGTATCCCCAGTTTTTCTGCACCCATGTATGTCCGGTCACGGGCAGGCCCAGGCCTCCGTACTCGCCCAGAACGATAGCACGGTCTTTCTGTGCCGGTGGGGCCACCGGATCGGGATAATGATGAACATCCAACACATCTCCCACTCCCCGGTCGGCCCATCCGCTGGCGGCGTCCACCACACGTCCCGGATCGAGGCTGCGAATGTATTTCACTATTCCCGGTGTATCGAACTGCCCCCAACCCTCGTTGAAAGCCACCCACATGATAATTGAGGGGTGATTGAATTTGGTCAGGATCATACGCTGCAATTCAATCCTGTATTGAGACGCTGAACTTTCCGTCCTCACAATATCCGGGTCTTTGGGCCCGATATACCTGTCGCCGCTGGGCATATCCTGCCATACCAGGATCCCCATTTTATCACACCAGTAATAATATCTGCGCGACTCCACCTTCACATGTTTACGCAACATGTTAAATCCCATTTTTTTAATGATCTGCAGGTCATATTTCATGGCATTCTCCGTAGGCGGTGTATAGATCCCGTCGGGCCAGAAACCCTGATCCAGCGGCCCTTTCTGAAAGACAAACCGGTTATTCAGAAGGATCCTCATCTTCCCCGTTCTATCTTTTCCCAGGCTTACCTTTCGTAGCCCGAAATATCCTTTTACTTCATCGAATATCCCGTTCTTGTTTCCGTATTTTATCACCAGATCGTACAAAGCGGGATTTCCGGGCCCCCAGAGATGTATTTCACTTAAAGGAATATCTTTCAGCTCTCCCTTTCCCTCCGCTTTGGCTGTGATCAGAGGTTTCCCCTTATACAGGACCGTAACTTCAACCCGGTCATCCGCTCCGGGATGAGCCAACGAAAGATCGATATCCAGGGATTTCCTGTCTATATCGGTATGCACCTTGTAACTTTTAATCCAGGATGAAGATACCGGTTCAAGCCAGACGGTCTGCCAGATACCGGAAGTGGGTGTGTACCATATTCCCCGGGGACTGCTCACCTGTTTTCCTCTCGGCTGGGTCCCCTTATCCGTAGGATCCCATACGGACAGAAGCAGATCCTGTTTTCTTTCTCCGGATAAGAGATCCGTAATATCAAATGTAAATGGATCATACCCCCCCTGATGGATGCCGACAAACCGGCCATTCACCCACACTTTGGTTTGCCAGTCAGAGGCTTCTATGTGCAAAAGGATCCTTTTGCCTTTCCATTTATCCGGCAGGATAAATTTCCGGTGATACCAGATCACCTCTTTCGCGCTGACATGTTTTTTCACGCCTGACAGGCATGATTCGACCGGAAAGGGAACGCGTATGAGCCCTTTCCAGACTTCCGGAATATCTTCATAACGTTTGGAGATACGGTAATCCCATAATCCGTTAAGGTTCATCCACTCCTGTCGTACCATCTGCGGCCGTGGATACTCGGGCCAGGGATGATCAACAGAGACACTGTCGCTCCATGGGGTTGGCAGGGGACAAGGGACAGAACGCCATGCCGTCTGCGCATGCAGGGATCCGTACCAAAACAACAGAAATAAAACGAATAAGGAGAACAATCTTTGTTTCATACGATAAAAATTATTTTAAGAACCGGTTATCTATCACAAACGCAGGTAAAGTCCTGCTTTAATAAAATGCCTTTGGACCTGCCAGGCTCAATGCCTTGTTGTATTTTCCTTAAGGTAATCATCAAAATAATCCGATACTTTCCGCATCAGATGAATCCGGTCATACCCCCTGACATTATGAGGATGGGTAGGATAAACAAAATAATCCACTTGTTTGCCATGCGTGATAAATGCACGCAGGAGGGTCAGGCTATGTTGCCAGACCACGGTACTGTCCATGGCTCCGTTGATGATAAGAAGATGGCCTTTCAGGTTATCCACATAATTTTTCAGATCGGCTTCCGCATAACCTTTTTTATTTTCCTGTGGCCGGTCCATGTACCGTTCACCGTACATCACCTCATAATATTTCCAGTCGGTTACCGGTCCGCCGGCAACTGCCGCCCTGAAAACGCCCGGATTTTTCAGCATCATGGAGATGGTCATAAAACCACCGTAGCTCCAGCCATGCACTCCAATATTGGAAGTATCCACCCAGGGCAGGGACTTAATGAAACGGACACCACGCATCTGATCTTTCACCTCATAATCCCCCAGATGGTCGTGTATGCAACTTTCAAAATCAAATCCTCTGCCGGAAGTACCCCGGTTATCCAGGGTAAAGCACACATACCCCTGTCCGGCCATATAGTGTTGCCACATACGAGATTGTCCCAGCCACGAATCTGTCACCAGTTGCGAATGAGGGCCACCGTAAACATATACCACGACAGGATATTTCTTAGACGGATCAAAATTGACCGGTTTTATCAGCCGATAATACAATTCAGGACTATTTCCGTCAGCCGGCAGCGAGTCAATGATCACCCTTCCCAACCGCCGGTTTTTCCATGGGTTCTCCGCCTTCAACAAGCGTCTGACGGGCTCACCGGATTCACTCATAACCTCAATGATCCGGGGTGTGTCCAAATTGGAATAACGATCAATCAGGTATTTTCCGTCGGGAGAAAGACTGCCGGCATGCATACCATGAACTTTCGTCAGACAAACTTTTTTACCTGTTTTTACATTGAGCCGGTAGATATGACGTTGCAGGGGACTCACTTCCGTAGAGACATAATAAAAATATGCATTATCTTCAGAAAAACCCAGTATGCCGGTAACATCATAATTTCCGGTGGTAAGTTTTCCTAACGGGTTTCCTTCCGTATCATAAAGGTACACATGATTATACCCATCCCGCCGGCTTTCCCAGATAAACCGGCCGGGTTGGTGCGGCAGAAAACGTACCGGATGGAGAGGCTCCACATACCGGTCATTTTTTTCCTCAAAAAGAGTC
>WFSC01000195.1 GCA_015486185.1 Bacteroidales bacterium
CAAAAAAACAGGAGGAAAAAATGATGATCTATTTTAGTTCGAATATCAAGTTTTTGCGGAAAAGGAAGGGGCGTACCCAGGATGAGGTGGCTTTTGCCCTGGGGATGAAGCGTTCGACATTAAGTGGATATGAGAACAGGGTGGCAGAGCCCGGCATGGGTATTCTGATTGCTTTTTCCAATTATTACAGAATTGCGGTGGATACCTTGTTGAAAGTGGATCTGCAGAAACTCACGGAGAGTCAGTTATCGCAGTTGGAAAGGGGGGCGGATGTGTATATCCGGGGTAGCAACCTGCGGGTGCTGGCCTCAACGGTTGACAGGGATAATGAAGAAAATATCGAGTTGGTGCCGGAGAAAGCCAAGGCAGGATACCGTACCGGATATGCGGATCCTGAATTTATCAGCCGGCTTCCTGTTTTCAACCTGCCTTTTTTGTCGCCCGGGCGAAAATACCGTACTTTTCAGATTTCCGGCGATTCCATGTTGCCCATTCCTGACGGGTCGTGGGTAACCGGTGAGTATGTTCAGGACTGGTTGACGATCGTGACCGGGCAGGCTTATATCATTTTTACCCTGGACGGGGGGATTGTCTTTAAAGTGGCTGAGAACCTGCTGGTAAAAGAGCATAAGCTCAGGCTTTATTCCCTGAATCCGGTTTATGAACCCTATGATGTGTATGTCCAGGATATCAGGGAAGTTTGGAAATTTATCCATTACATCAGTTCTGAGTTGCCCGAGCCGACCATTCCTGAAAATCACCTTTTATCAATGGTTGCACGGCTTAAAAAAGATGTTGACCGCCTCTCCAGACAGGTGGGTGTTAATAAAAAATGATAAATTGTATGATCCGGAGGGGTATCTTTGCGGGAAGAATTTCTTATCTTCATAGCTGCAAACCGGTTAGTCCCGTTGAATGGAGTACGTTATTTTTTGTTATAATATTCTGGATGCCGATGAAGAAAAGATCAGACGTTCTTTTTGGATGAAAGCCAGGGTACGGTTAATCCATGTTCATTCGGTTGATGATCTGAGGGAAAAGTATATTGAAAATGTTTCCGGCCAGGTCTTTCTGGCTTTTTCAGGACATAAAGTGGAGTTGATCCTTCCTGTTCTCAGGGAGATTGCAGAAACATTTCCCGATTTACCTGTGATATGTTTGGGCGAGGGTCTCAGGCCGGAAGAGGTGGCCCTTGTGAGAAAAACAGGTACCGTGAATTATCTGGAGAGAGAACATTTGTCCTCATTGTATGAGGTGGTCAGGGGTATATTGGACAAAAGATACGGAAAAGAAATTACCGAAAAACAGATCTTCCGGCAATACGAATTTCTTTTGGATGTTTCGGATTCTTATCTTTCCATGATAAGTCGTAGTTATACCTATCTGGCAATCAATGATGCATTTTGCAAGGCTCACGACCTGGAACGGGACGAACTGATCGGGAATACCCCGGTAAAACTATGGGGGGAGCAGACATTCAACAAGGTGATCAAACCTTATCTGGATAAGTGTTTCTCAAAAAAGGAAATCCATTACAGGGCCTGGTTTGATGTTCCGGGAAAGGGAAAACGGTTTTTTGAGGTGCTGTTCCGTCCTCATGTGAATGAACAGGATGAAGTGGATTATGTTGTTGTAAGCTCCAGGGATATTACGAATGAAGAAAAAGCAAGGGAACAACTAAAAGAGTATAATGAAGATATCAGCCTGATCAATGATCTTTACAGGATGAGTAACGAAGGAGTATCCTGGGAGAGGTTGGCAGAGATCGCTATCCGTAAAATCTATGATTATTTTCATGCGGTTACATGTAATTTTTATTTTTTTGATGAGCCTAAAAAAACGCTGAAACCTGTCCGTATCCCTTTAACTGAATCCATGTATGAAAAACTGAGAAAGGCAGCCGGTATTGACCCGGATAAGATCTCCTTTGGGTTCAAAGAGAAAAGTTTTATTTTTGATATCCTCAAGCAGTCAAAAACTGTTCGGTTCACTGACGAATCAACAATACAGGAATTTTTTTATGAATTTACAGGGCGTTCCGGTCTGGCAGAAAAATTTTTCCGGGGAATTCAGGACAAATTTCCCATCAAGGCGATCCTGATCGTTCCTGTTGTTATATTATCTGAAAGCTTTGGCGCATTCTGTATTTCCAGTCTGACTCCCTTTTCAAATTATGAAACCAGCCGTTTAACCCGGTTGGCCAATCAGATCTCATTGGTGTTGCAACATGTACGTGAAGAGAAACTCTCCATGGAGCAATCCGTGAAAATGCGTCTCTTTTTCGAAACAGTTGCTGATGCCATATTTATCATGGATAAGGATACATTCATTGATTGTAATCCTACTGCTTTGAAGATGTTTGGGTTGAAGAAAAAGGATATTATCGGAAAAACGCCCCTTGATCTTTCTCCTGCTTTTCAGCCGGAAGGGAAACCTTCGGCCGGAATGGCAGAAAAATATATTAATCGTGTTTTACAGGGTAGATCCCAGGCTTTTGAATGGTTGCATAGGGATGCCTCCGGAAGGGAATTTTTCACACAGGTTAAATTAAATCGCCTGATTTTAAATGGCCAATATTTTATCCAGGCAATTGTCCGGGATATTGACAGTGAAAAAAGAAACAGGGCAAGGCTGGAAGAAAGTGAAAGAAGCCTGAGGGAAGCCCAGCGCATTGCCCATCTGGGGGACTGGAGCTGGGATATCTCAACCGGTAAAGTGCGATGGTCGGAAGAATTTATTCGTATTTTGGGACTTGATCCGGACACCGACAAGCCTTCCCTTCGCCTTTTTGCCCGTTATGTTTATCCGGAAGACAGAAAACGGGTACTACACAAAATTATACATGCTACCAAAGAATGTGAGAAGTGTACCGATCAGTTCCGGTTACTTCTCCCGGACGGCACACTGAAACATATTAGATCCTTTGGCCTTCTGGAGAAAAAGAAGGGCAAGCCCAATCTGTGGCATGGGGTAATCCAGGATATTACGGATCTTAAAAAGGCGGAAGAGAAGATCCTTCAACAAACCAGCGAACTGAACCTGCTCAACCGGATGAATCTGGAACTTAATAAAGGGAAACCCCTGCGTGAAATTATCAAGATGCTGAACATTTCCCTGAGAAAAATATTTCCGATACAGAACATTATTATCTTTTTGAAAGATTTTCCGGGGGAAAACAGTGGGCTGAAGCTTATTTCCCAGACCTTTTCTGAAAGAAAGATAAAAGCTTTGGAAAGAACCGTCGGCGACCTGAGAGATTTTCTTTTATTTACGGAAAAAAACAGCCGGTTCCTCCACAAAGTAGTCCGTACCGGTTTGCCTTTATTGATCACGGATCAGGATGATTTGATTACCGGCGTAGAAGAATATTTTGAAAAAGCCGGCCTTAAACTGGATGGAAAAGCCCTTGCCAAACATTTCGATTTCAGGTCTATTATTTATTATCCTGTTATGCAGGAAAAGCAATTGATGGGTACGATCCTGCTTTTCAGTTCGCAACGGCTGACAAAAAATATTCTTACGGAAATATCCAGGGTGATGGATCAGACCAGCATGATCATCCTGAAGAAATTAAATGAAGATGAGAATCAGCGTCTTTATACTGCTATTGAACATATGAATGAAATTCTTATCATTTCGGATAAAACAGGAAGGATACTATATGTGAATGAAGCTTTGGGAAAATTGATGGGAATGAAACATTCTGATCTTATCGGGAAAAATACGCGGGAATTAAGAAATCCGGAAGAAAATGTTTCAGTTTATGAGAACATCTGGCAAACGGTTCAGAAAGGAGAAATCTGGACAGGCGTCCTAAAGCTTAAAAATGCCAGCGGAGAAAATATTCCTACCCATTATCATATTACTCCTATTCCTGATGAAAAGGGAGAAGTGGTTTATTTTGTAACGGTAATCAGGGATATTTCACAGGAAATGGCATTGGAACGGTATATGCAACGTTCCCAGAAACTGGAAATGATCGGACGTTTTGCCGGGGGGCTGGCTCATGATTTTAATAATATTCTTGCTACTATGTTGGGTTATACGGATATGGTTCTGGAAGATGCGGATAAGAAGTCCAAATATTATAAATATCTGCAAAAGATAAAAACTTCGGGATTAAAAGCCCAGGAAATCATCCAGCAGTTACTTACCTTTAACCGGGGAATAGAGCCGGTAAAGGAAAAAACCGATCCTCTTCGTATTATCCGTGAAAGTATGGATCTGCTGGGCACACAAATACCCAGGAACATAAAGGTCGAAATAAGAAAAACCGGAGATATTCCTTCCATACTGGCTGACCAGGTACAGTTGCGACAGGTATTTCTCAATCTGGTTAACAACGCTGTACATGCGCTTGAAACGAAAGGAAATGACGGTCTTATACTGATAGAATTGAAAGTGATCAAAACAGATGTTAAACTAAGACAGAAGATACCGGATATTGTCCCGGGACGTTATTTGCAGATCCTGGTCCGTGACAACGGGACAGGAATGGAAAAAGAAGTGCTGGATAAGATCTTTGAACCTTTTTACACAACCAAACCGGTAGGAAAAGGATCAGGAATGGGGTTATCTGTTGTGCATGGCATCATAAAAAACCATGGTGGAAATATTTATGTTGAGAGTGTGCACGGAAAGGGGTCTTCTTTTTGGATATATCTCCCCATCTCATAAATATTTTATCCATTTATCCCCTGTCAGGATACGTTTACCTATCAGATTGAAACATTGGTAAAAAAGATAAAAAAACGGACCATGTATTGTTGTAAAAATGCCGGAAAATGATGAATTTTGATTAGACGGTAAATTATATATTTGTGGTGACAGAATATAACGTTCAGAAACAAACTATGGTGAAAATACTGCTCATAGAAGATGACCGGGATTTCCGGGAAATGCTCTCGGAAATGCTGGAGCGGGAAGGATATGCTGTCGAACAGGTGGAAAACGGAGTGGAAGGATTACGTAAAATAGGCGTTGCAACCTATAATCTGATCATTACCGATATTATTATGCCGGAAAAAGAAGGACTCGAAACCATTATGGAGATCAAGCAGATAAGGCCGGACAGCAATATCATTGCCATATCGGGTGGAGGACGCTCTGCTGCAGGAAGTTATCTGAAAACAGCCGAATATTTCGGTGCCATAAAAGCTTTTCAGAAACCTTTTGATAAAAGTGAATTTATGGGTGCGGTAAAAAACATCCTGGGATCATAAACAGCCCGGATAGTCCGGTATTCTTTATCAAAATCAAATATTCTTTTTTTCCACTAGTTGTCTGACATATTGTCCTATACTCAGTGCGGCGGTCAGACCCGGTGATTCTATGCCAATCAGATTGATCAGCCCGGGGTACCCTTTGTCACCTTCTTCATTGATGATAAAATCTCTTGTGGTTTCTCCGGGTTTTTGCAGCTTAGGACGTATTCCAGCCTGGTCCGGCGCCAGATCTTGCGGCTCCAGGAAAGGAAGAAACCGGCCGGCTTTACGGTAAAATTCTTCTGCATGTGCCGGGTCAACCGAATAGTCTGTTTTTCTTTCCGGCATAAAGATCGTATTGGGTCCCAGACGGATACGGCCGGAAAGATCGGGTGTGGTATGAATACCCAGTCCTGTGGTATTGGGCTCAGGCACAGGATACACCAGCCGGCTTACCAGTTTGTGTTTGCCATTCAACAAGGCAAAATATTCTCCTTTCCAGAACCATGTGGTGTAATAGGGGTCGGTAATACCTGCCATACGGGCAATATTTTCAGCTTCAAGGCCGGCAGCATTGATCACATAACGCGATGTGAAATCAAAAGCTGATCCGTCCGCATCCTGAATGTTGACAGTATATTCCCTGCTCTCCGTGTGCCAGGATAGTCCCTTCACTTCACAACTGTAAGCAAACTCAACCCCGTTATTGACCGATTCGTTTTCCAGTGATTGCATCAAACCGTGGATATCCACGATCCCGCTGGAAGGGAAAAACAGGGCTTCCACAGCCCGTATATGAGGTTCTTTTTCTTTTATCTCTCCGGATGAGATGATTCGCCCGTCAGGTACCTTGTTTTTCCGGGCCAGTTCGAGGAGCTGCCGTAATTGTTCCGTTTCATCCCGGCTGGTAGCTACGATCAGTTTTCCGCATTTCTTATGTCCTATATCATGTTTAAGACAATAATCATACAGCAGATCGCGTCCTTCCCTGCACAGACGGGCTTTTAGTGTTCCGGCCCTGTAATAGATGCCGGAATGGATCACTTCGCTGTTGCGGCTGCTGGTTTCCATGCCGAATTTCTCATGCCGTTCCACTACAAAAACCGGTGAATAGTGTCCGGACAGTTCCGCCGCGATCGCCAGACCTACCACCCCCGCGCCGATAATAGTTATTTCTGCATCCATGACTTTTCAAAGATAAAAGATAAAAGTAAAAAGATAAAATAAGATCCTACTGCCTTGGGATTGCTTCGTTTCCCTTCGCTTCGCTCGGCATCCTCGCAAAGATCAGCGTGATTGATAAAATTTTCTTATTTTTAAGAAAAAAATAAAAATGGAAAAAACAGGTTATATCATTTTAGCCGTTGCGGCATTGATCTGGCTGGGCGTGATCCTTTTCGGACTCATAGAAGCATTACCCTGGGGGCTGATAGGCTTCCTGGTGCTGATCGGTTTTGGATTGCTGCTGGCACAGGTGATCAAAGATCGGCTGAAAAACAGGGAAGACGATTATTATTCAAAAAATGTGGACCAATAAAAAACGAAGATCATGTTGATAACTACACAGGATGAGTTTGTTGATTATGAGATCACGGAGACCCTGGGTCTGGTCAAGGGGAACACGATACGTGCCCGGCATGTGGGTAAGGATATCATGGCAGGGTTGCGTAACCTGGTAGGAGGGGAGATTACCGAATATACCAAGATGCTGGCCGAGTCGAGGGAACAGGCCATAGACCGGATGGCGGCCCAGGCAGAGTCATTGGGCGCCGACGCCATCGTGGCCATGCGTTTCACTACCTCAGCGGTGATGCAAGGCTCGTCCGAACTGCTGGCCTATGGAACAGCAGTGAAAATCCGGAAAAAAGGATAGGTGTGGCTGTGACTTTGCCCCCCAATTATCTGCGGAGCCTCTCTTCCCTGGCAGAGATCATGGAAAGGGAGGTACTGGAATTGTTGCGTTTATTGAAAGAGCACGATAAGGAAAGCCCTGTCATTCTGATACAGGGATCCTTTACGCCGCAACAACGGCAGGAAATGATAAGAAAACTGGAGGATATGCTGGAAAAAAACCGGTCCTTTTTCCGGGAATTGAAGGCCAAACAGGTGGTTTATACGGAAAAACAATTGTTCGAGGCCAAAGTGACCCACCTGTGGACAGTCTTGAATGATTCCCTGCCGGCTAAGACGAAAGGCTACGGGCAACTGACAAAAGAACAAAGGGAATGGATTGACAGGCAGGTGGGAGAGCTGCTGACTTTAATAAAGGAACTGGGACAGGAATAAGCAACATTCCCCACGAACCATATGTCTCAAACCACAAACTTTTACTCTGTCCCCTTTTTACTTTTTCCTTTAAGTTTTAGCCTTTGGATTTTAGCCTTTCAGCTTTCCTCCCAGCACCTGGCAACTGATGAAGCGATGAAGCGATGAAGCGATAAAGAGAATTGGTTTAAGGGATTAGAGTTTAAGGGATTAGGGATTAGCCTTTCGCCTTTCAGCTTTCCTTTCAGCGCTCTGTGCTCCGAGCTACGGGCGAAGCCAGCAACCAGGAACTGACAACCAGCAACTAATTTTAATTCTTCGTCTCTTCCAGCTTTTTCTCAATGTTTTTTTTGAGTTCTTCCGTATTGATGGTAAAGGTCCTGTCTTTGGTCTGTGTCATGATCCCGTGTTCGATGAGCAGTCCCTGTTTTTCATATCGCCGGCAGGCATTGCACATCGTCTTATGCATGGCCAGTTGGATCTTCTCCCGGAAATTCAGCTTGAAATAAAGTTTCTTGTCGATCAGCTCGGTGGCTTTCCGGCAGGACAGAAACAATATGTGCATCAGTTTTTTCATGCTGGGATTCAGTTTTGGAACCAGTTGAGTTCAAGACACTCCCTGAGCCGGAGCCTGGCACGGTGTATGATCTGCCACAGATTGGTAGGGGAGAGGTCCAGTTCCTGACAGATCTCCGGCCCCTTTTTTTCCATAAGATATTTCAGCTTGACACAGGTGCTCCATTGTTCCGGGAGGGCATCCAGACACTCTTTCAACACCGTCAGGAACTCTTCGTCATGCAGCAGCGACTTTTCTTCGGTATGCCACGGGTGGGGACGCTTGTTTTTGTGCCAGGTGCCTGTTTCATCAAAAAAGTCAGACAGGGAAGAAGGATTATTCATGGAAACGGGTTGCTTCACCTTCCTTCGGTAATGATCGATGATCTTGTGGTTGAGGATGGAAAAGAGCCAGGTCTTGGGCTGGCTGTCACCTTTGAAGGCATCCATCTTTTCGGCTGCAGCCAGAAAAGTGTCCTGGACGAGGTCTTCGGCCAGCCTGGTATCCGACACCTTGTAAAAAGCCCATCTGACCAGCTCGTCAGTATAGGTCTCCACCCATTCATGCAATAACTCTTTCTCCCTTGCCATGGTCTGTTCGCTAACGATGGATAAAAATACGGAATGTTACGGGAAAATAAAAATTGATCTGCCTGCTGTTGAGGCGAAATTAGCGGCTGGCGCCGCGTCATTTGTTCGGGCTATGCCCTCATGTCATTCAGTAGTCATTCAGTAGTCATTCAGTAGTCATACAATTGTCATTCAATAGTCATTCAATTGTCATTAGGCTGCTTTGCAGCCGAAATTAGCTCGCTAACGCGAGCGAAATTAGCGGCTAGCGCCGCGTCATTTGTTCGGGCTACGCCCTCACGTCATTCAGTAGTCATACAATTGTCATACAATTGTCATACAATGGTCATTCGATGGTCATACAATAGTCATCTTATCGTCGTTTTTGGGAACGAAAGTTATACTTTCATTCCGGTTCGACAAGTGGTACACTTTTCAATTGAAATGTGGCTCACTTTTCAATTAATATAAGCAGTTATATCAATATTTAAACCCCAGAGGACCCAAAGGTATTATGTTTGAAAACTAAAAGAGCATAAGCTAAAATTTTTAGATTTGATTTTTTTTTCTAATAACAACTATAAAAACTTTAGCTTATGCAAACGAAAGGTAGTAAAAAATTATTTGATGGCCAATCAATATATGTTGGTCTGGATGTACACTCAAAAAGTTGGAAAGTTGCCATGTATGGTGAACATTACGAACATAAGGTGATGAGCCAGAATCCTGATCCGGATCTTTTGGCCCGGTATCTGAAGAAGAAATTTCCTGGCGGAGAATATCATGCGGTGTATGAAGCCGGATTTAGTGGGTTCACATCAGCCCGTAGATTACAGGAACTAGGAGTAAATTGTATTGTCATCCATCCGGCCGATGTTCCCACGAGTCAAAAGGAGCGATTACAAAAGACCGATAAAATAGACAGTCGTAAACTGGCCCGTGCATTAAGGAATAAAGAGTTAGTTGGCATTCATATACCGAAAAAGCAGTTGGAGGCAGACCGCAGCCTGATCCGTCAACGATTTAAGATAGTGAAGGATATAGGACGGAACAAGAACCGGGTAAAATCATTGTTATATCAGTTTGGAATAAAAATACCCGAGCGTTTTACTATGGCCCAGACACGCCACTGGTCAAAAGTGTATATAGAGTGGCTTAAACAATTATCTATAAAGGAGGAGACTTTCAGACAAACCATTGACAATTATATCCGTATTGTTGAGACCCAGAGGAAAGAATTGTTAACCATAAACAGACAGCTCAAGGCATTGTCTCAAAGTGAACGTTACAAGATTAATTACAATCTACTGATAAGTGTACCAGGGATAGGCATAATGACAGCCATGACATTTTTAACAGAGATAGGAGATATCAGACGTTTTAAAAGATTTGATGAACTTTGTAGTTTTGTTGGTTTGATACCCAGGATGTACGGTTCTGGAGAAAAGATGGAGACTGGTAAGATGACAAAACGGGGGAGGAAAGCTTTAAAGATTATGTTGATAGAAGCTTCATGGGATGCCATTCGTCTGGATCCTGTTTTAATGGCTAAGTTTAACGAACTGTCAAAAAAGATGCAAAAAAATAAGGCGATAATCAGAATAGCCAGGAAGCTGTTAAACCGGATCCGTTTCGTATTGATCCATCAGCAGAGATACGTAACAGGAGTTATTGAATAAGGAAAAATAATTGATGTAAAACTTTTTAAAAGACCTTAGAAAATTGGAAGGGGGAACAAACGTTATTCTGTGATTGCAGCACCCGTAAAGGGAAGACCGCTACCCAAAGATTACGTCCCCTTCCTCTTTAATATAAAAAATACATTGCAGCGAAAAACAAGACTGCTGATAGAAGATTGATTGAAGAGGTTTTTTGAAATAAGATATGGTAAAAAAAGAGAAATTCATTTTTCTCTGTAATGCAAGATAAGGCAATCCAAGAACTTGTCAAGGCTATATAAACTCCACTTCGTTCCGGCCTTGACAAAACCTTGTATTGCTCTAAAAGAGGCATTTACAGAGAGAAATGAAAAAAAATGAAAAATTTTGGCTGTTTTGTTTGGTTTTCAACATAGAAGCAGGCACAGAGGACACGGAGAGTTTTTCCTTTAAGCTTTTTCCTTTAAGCTTTAGCCTTTAAGCTTTTCTTCCCAGCAACCAGCAACCAGCAACCAGGAACCAGGAACTTGGAAC
>WFSC01000196.1 GCA_015486185.1 Bacteroidales bacterium
ATTAAATCCCGAATTGGTCGGAAAGCTTGGGCTTCCTGAATCATATATCGGATCACCACTTGGCTTTCTGGTTTCACACGGCAGGGTTATTTGTCCTCCGTTATTTAACAAACCGGCATTGTTAATAACCAGGGAAGGGAAATTGGATATACAAAGGGTTAATTTAAATAAGGGTTTTCTGCTGAAAACGGAAAAATCGGAGATTTTGTTTACGCCCGAAAATCACAATACATGTACTGGAACCACATCTCCCTGTTATTATGATTTAATGTATGAAGAGGGGGAAATTCACGGGGATGGAAGAGTTTTTCTTCGATTGGCAGGAAATGTTATAAAGGAAATTATCACAACCCACAGGGAAGAAAAAGTGCCGGTTATTCCGGTGGGATTGACTTTGTCTTTTCATCCTGATCATTTTCCTGATGAATTGAACAAAAAGAATAAGAAAGTGGAAATAATTATCCCCGAATATGTTAATATTTATCATGCTGTTGAGGCGGGTCCCATGTTGTTAAATAACGGCAGGATATGTATTGATATGGAAAGAGAAGGCTGGAAAAAGCAAAATTCGGTCCGGACACAGGCAGCCAGGCTTGATTTTACAGATATGAGAGGCCCGAAAATCGCTGCAGGTATCGACGCAAACGGTCGATTAAGTGTTCTGACCATTAACGGAAGGATCCGGGAGTCGGTAGGAGCAACTCATTTTGATATGGCAGAGATCCTGAAACAACAGGGCATGGTCAAGGCAATGGGTTTTGACCCCGGCGGGAGCAGTACACTGGTGGTGGATGGAAATGTTTTGAATATTTCTCCGTATAACAGCCGGTATGAAGAGAATATATATTCTATGCCACCAGAGCCCAGAGCAGTGGCCAATGCAGTGCTCGGATACCTAGAAGACAGTTAATGCCTTTAATGAATAAAATTACGTGGCTGGTATTTATATTCATATTCCATTCTGTAAAAAGATCTGTTATTACTGTGATTTTTATAAAAAGAGAGATACGGGATCGCATGGGGATTTTATCAAAGCACTAAAAAAAGAAATTCTCCTGCGAAAAGATTATCCCGGACAAGAGTTAATAGAGACGGTATATTTCGGGGGAGGTACACCCTCTGTCTTATTACCGGAAGAAGTGCAAATACTGTTGGATGCACTTTACAGTACATTTACTTTCATCGATAAACCTGAAATCACCTTTGAGTGTAATCCCGAGGACCTGAACCCGGAATATTTGAAAGCACTTAAGTTAATAGGTATTAACAGGCTCAGTATCGGATGTCAGTCATTTGACGACCGGGATCTGTTGTTAATGAACCGCAGACATAATGCCGGTAAATCGATAGATTCCGTTATTATGGCACATGAAGCCGGGTTCAATAATATTTCTATCGATCTGATATATGGTTTTCCCGGTATGACAACAAAGGGATGGGAGAAAAACCTTGAAACTGCATTAAGCCTGCCAATACAACATCTTTCTGCTTACATACTGACCATAGAAGGGAAAACCGTATTTAATAAATGGTTAAAAGAAGGGAAAATTCATCTGCCGGATGATAAGGAGATCATAAAACAATACCATATACTTACTGAGAAGGCCGGAAATGCCGGGATGATCCATTACGAGATTTCCAATTTCGGGAAGAAAAATTACTTTTCCAGACACAATCAGATTTACTGGCAGCAAAAAAAATATATAGGTTTGGGACCATCTGCTCATTCTTATGATTTATATTCACGGCAGTGGAACATAGCAGATACCAGGGAATATATACTGAAAATAAACAGGGAAGAAGTTCCATGTGAAAAGGAGATCATCAATGAAGATATGCGTTTTGATGAATATGTTTTGACATCCATGAGAACAATGTGGGGTATTGATCTTTCATGGATGAAGGATCATTTTATTACGCGAAAAATTGATGATCTGGTCAATACATTAGAAAGATGGGAGAAGACCGGATATGTTCGTAAAAGAGCGGATCATTATTTTTTAACAGATAAGGGGATATTATTGTCTGACAAGATACTGGCCGATTGTATGATTGTCTAACCGGACGGCTTCCCAAGTTTTGTAGCGATATCGAGCAATTGCCTTAGTTTTTCTTCCAGCACTTCATATGAAAAATATTTTTTACCCAGTTGAAAGTTAAATTCTGCTATTTCGCGGTTCAATTTTTCATTATAGATTATTTCCCGCATTTGTTCTACCTTTTCATCTGTTAGTTGATTGTTTTCCAGCATGACGG
>WFSC01000197.1 GCA_015486185.1 Bacteroidales bacterium
CACCTTCGACAGCTACGGCAGAAACACTGCTGTGTCGTGGAATAAAGTCTTCAAACCATACCATTTTTATTTTTTCCGGATCTTCATTATCTGTTTTACCCAGATCAATGCCGGTGAGCGAGTGCCTGAGACAGCGGCTGCCTTCCTGCAAAAGAAAACGCGCAGACATCCTCCCGCTTTCCATTGCTTCCCTGAACAGAGCGTCGGCGGTGTTGTAACGGATAAAACCAGCACCTGTTCCATGTTCACCGCTGAAGGAAAAGTTGGTGTGTACCAAATAACCCATAGGGGCTATTTTGGGATCATTGACATCCAGTTTGACATAGCCATGGAACCCGACTTCATAATAGGCAGCACCCCCTTGTGCATCTATCACTCCAAAGTTAGTGGTTATGTGCGTTGGCTTTGACAATGTGTCCAGCAAATGCTCAAAATCTGACAGGGAAGCACAGTTCTCCAGGGCTGCCTTCATGATAACCCCTTCCATCCCTATGTGTTTTATAGTATCTTTTACATCCAGATTGTAGGAAGCTGTGTTCATAATAGCCAGACCGGCATTGTTGATGCCCATCCAGATATTCCGGTTCAGGGTATCTACCGAATTGACAATGCCGATACACGTGTACTTGCCGTCATTAAAATACACCACTTTGTTTTTTACATACTTGGTATCCCTGTTTTTCCACAGCAAAGGTCTTCCGTCTTTTGTATATTTCCCCGAAACGATCACACTGGTACATGCTGCTCCCGGATAAATTTGTATAAACAGATATAAAGGGATAAAAAGCAAAATGCCTTTGATAAACTCTTTTTTCATAACGAAACCGTTTTTTATTATGATGTCAAACCTACATAAATTTTCTCATGCAAATATACACAGACAACATGAAAAAATTATATGACAGGTTCCCTCTGACCATTTAAATCTATTTTTTCAAAGAAAAAATTAATCACTGGTGTCCGTGATAAATATTACAAATTATTATAAAGTATAATATTACAATATGTTATATGGTGTTTTAATAATAAAGGGCTATATATCCAGGTACCATATTTTGCCTTCAAAGTTTCCTCACCCCAACCTCCTTAGACAGGCTCAGGAACCACCACACCCAAGTGGGAAAGACTTGCAACATGCTGGTTTTGCAACCTTTGCGTAAGTATTTCTGCGGTCTCTGCGTGAAAACATACTTAAAATATTTTTATACTTCAATCATTTATCTTGTCAATCGGATACTACTGAAAATTAATATATATTTGGAAGAAAATAAGAAAATCCCCTTTGCCTGGTGGCAGGTTCTTTCCCATCTGCAATTTTGTCGTGTAGGATATATTATGTATATTCATCTGCTTATCCATTGGCAGGGTTTTTGTAAACGTGCATGCGGATAATTATGTATAAGGGATAGAATAAGACGAAGTTGTAAGGAGGATAATAAATGGAATATAAGGATTACTATAAAATATTGGGCGTAAATAAAAAAGCCAGCCAGGATGAGATCAAAAAAGCCTACCGTAAACTGGCAGTTAAATATCATCCTGATAAAAACCAGGGGAACCGTACGGCAGAAGAGAAATTCAAGGAGATCAATGAAGCCTATGAAGTATTGGGAGATCCGGATAAAAGGGAAAAGTATGATCAGCTCGGGGCCAACTGGAAACAATACCAGGATACCGGTTTCGGCGGTCGGGCTTATCAGGGCTATTCACCTGGCGGTTCTCATTTTTATACATTTGAAGGAAATCCGGAGGATCTTTTCGGGGGGAGCGGGTTCTCCGACTTTTTCAAAGCATTTTTTGGCGGAGGCGCAGGCAGCCGTTTCAGCCAGAGAGGTTTCGGCGGCTTTAATTCTGACCTCCCCGGTTCGGATCTGACAGGAGAGATCCATGTCAGCCTGGAAGAAGCTTACCACGGAACGCAACGGATTGTTAATCTGGGTAAAGAAAAGATCAGGGTAAAAATATTACCGGGGGCCTATGACGGACTTAAATTACGGGTACGCGGAAAAGGAGAAAAAAGCCGGAGTGGTAAAGCAGGGGATCTGTATCTTACCATCCGTGTTGACCAGGATCCTGTTTTTGTCAGAAAAGGCGATGACCTGTACGTTGATCTTCCTGTTGATTTATATACTGCATTATTGGGAGGAGAGGTAAATGTACGAACCTTGGACGGCCTGATCAAAATGAAGATCCCGGAAGGGGTTAAAAACGGACAACTACTGCGCCTGAAGGGAAAAGGAATGCCGGTTTATGGCAAACAAAACAGGTTCGGTAACCTGTATGCCCGGATACAGGTGATCCTTCCGAAAAAACTGACACCGGAACAAAAAAAACTGTTACGTAAAATGAAAGAAGCTGAAAAACAATTTATTTAATAAACAGAACAATATAATAGTACATGAAAAAAAGAGATAAATTTTCGTTATATTATTTTTTGGGAATGCTCGTCTTTTTTATCGGACTGGATGCTTTGTTTTTCCCCGGTAATAACGGGACTCACATACTACCATACAACGAATTCATACAACAGGTCGATTCCGGAAATGTTGAAAGTGTAGTCATTTTCCCGGATAAGATCGTCGGGGTTTTCAAATCAAAGAAGCCGGAAGAAAAGAAAAATAAAAAGAAAATTACCAATGCGCCGACAGCTCCCTGGCGGTTGCGCATTCAGACGATCGAAGAACAGGTAAAACGGCAGTTCATTGTCCATCGTCTGCCGGATGTGAAAGATGATAAGTTGTTACAACGCCTGGTAAATGCAGGCGTAAGTATTGAAGGGAATTTTAAGGGCAATGCCTTGCGTAATTTTGTTCTGGACTGGATATTACCATTTTTGGTTTTATTCATCCTGTGGGGG
>WFSC01000198.1 GCA_015486185.1 Bacteroidales bacterium
ACATCGTCCACAACGATTACTGATGATTACGAAATAAATATAGCAAAAAATAAAGAAAAGAAAAAAAAATATTTAGGAATGGCCGGATAATTTAGATGAAAGTATAAAAAAGGATGAAGAATATGTAATTTGACCTGGATTTTTATAAGTTTGTCAGTAATCTTATTAATTGATAAGTTATGGGAAAAAGAAAAATACCTTCGGACACAGTTGTGTTGATCACCGGTGCTTCTTCGGGTATCGGAAAGATAACGGCTGAGTTACTGACAAAAAAAGGATATCGTGTGTATGGCACCAGCCGGGCTCCTTCGTCTGGACAGACCTCCTTTACAATGTTACAAATGGATGTGACCGATCCTGTTTCCATTGTAAAGGCTGTTGCTTCTCTTATGGAAAAAGAAAATGGTATTGATGTTTTGGTGAATAATGCGGGTTTTGGTATTGGAAGTGCTATAGAAGAGACCGAACTGACAATGGCCCGGAAACAGTTTGAGGTGGTTTTCTGGGGAGCATTACAGGTTGCCCGTAATGTTCTTCCTGTTATGCGGGAACAAAAACACGGATTGATCATTAATGTAAGTTCTATTGCCGGTAGAATGGGGCTTCCCTATCAGGGTTTTTACAGTTCGGCAAAATTTGCCATGGAAGGACTTACCGAAGCGCTTAGCATGGAGGTGAAGCCTTTTGGCATCAGGCTGTCTCTGATAGAACCCGGGGATATGCGGACAGGTTTTACCTCCAGCAGAGAGTGGCTTATCCTTGAAAATATAGAATCTCCTTACCTGAAACAGATCAAAAAGACAAAGGATATCATTGATAAAAATGAGATTAAAGGAGGTGATCCTGCCAAAGTGGCCCGTAAAATTCTGCATGTGATCCGGAAAAAGCACCCCGGGTTCAGATATGTAGTGGGAAAACCAGATGAAAAAGCCGCTGTGTTACTGAAAGGACTTTTGCCTTTCCGGTGGTTTGAAAGGATACTGTCATCGTTTTACGGGATAAAATAGTCCATGTAATGTGTAAATTACTATCCAACCGGTGAACGGAGAGGCCTTAGTATGTCACAATTCGAGTGTTCCCCATCCCTTCCGGTATTCCCTTTTTACAAACTGGTTAGCGGGTTCGAAGTTGGTAATCCGCATGTTTTCTCCATCCCACTTAAAATCAATATAACGGCCGGGATACACGAAACTTTCCATCTCACCATATACAGGATCTGTCCTTTTAACCTTTTTACGGATGTTAAAGCTGCGCAACAACAAATTTCCCATTAATACGGTTTCGGTAAGGGGTCCGGCATAGTCTTCGAAAGGAGAATCGACTTCTGCATTACCGTATCCGGCGATACATGCATCGATAAATTGCCAGTAATGTCCATCCATACCCCCCTCAACCCGCGGATACTTTTCCGGAACATGAACATCTTTGTTCCGGGAAAGAGGTAAAAGGATTGGGTTCCGTCCTCCCCAGCCACAGGCGGCTTTTCCTTTTGTTCCGATAAACAATGTAGCGCCTTCGTAATCATTCAGGCCGGGCCAGTCGCCCATGATTTCATTCATATTTTTATCAGGATCCAGTTCTTTGGGTCGTTCGGGGGTAATGCCCCCATCCATCCAGTAAAGCTGTAACGTTTTTCCATTATTCAAGGTATAGGTAAAGCGTATGCTGCTGGAGACGGGGCCGCTTTCAGGGTATTGTGCTTCGGAAAAGATCCCGTCATACACTGTACTGGCACTCCCTGAAACTTCGGTAGGATAGCCTAAGTGAAGCAGCTTGAATGGCGGACCCATTATATGACATCCCATATCACCCAGAGCACCTGTACCGAACCGCCACCAGCCACGCCAGTTAAAAGGTACCAGATTATCAATATATTCTGTTTCTTTTGCCGTGCCCAGCCAGAGGTCCCAGTTAAGTCCCGCAGGTACAGAGGGGCGTTCATCAGGCCAGGGGATACCCTGGGGCCATACCGGCCTGTCAGTCCAGCAATAGACTTTTTCGATATCACCTAAAATATCCGCTTCTATCCATTCGCGCAAGGTACGCATTCCATCACATGAGGCTCCCTGGTCACCCATCTGGGTAACCACCTTGTATTTTTTTGCTGCTTTGGTCAGTATTCTGGCTTCATAAATATCATGCGTCAGCGGCTTTTGAAGATACAAATGTTTATGCAGTTGCATGGCACGGAGGCCTACAATGGCATGGTTGTGGTCTGGAATAGCTACAGTTACCGCATCAAAATGTTCATGTTCTTTATCGAACATTTCCCGCCAATCATGATAATAGGGTGCTTTTGGGAATTCTTTACGAATGGGAGCTGCCTGCCGGTCATCCACATCGCAAAGATGAGAAATGACAACATTCTTTCCGGGTTTTCTCATAAAGGCACGGATATCAGATGCTCCCTCTCCTCCACAACCAACAGCAGCCAGATATAATTTGTCACTCGGAGCAACATGCCCAAGGCCACTTACTGCAAAACTCGGAACGATAGTAAGAGCTGTTGCCCCCGAAGCAGTTATACCGACGAACTTCCGCCGGGAAAGCCCCGATGAATTCTTTTTTTTCTTACCAGGTTTTTCCATATTGATTTTTTTAGGTATTGTTCGAATTTTTGCTTTCTACAGCTATAAGTGGAAAAAGGGTACCGGGGTAAGCCCCGGGCCCCTTCTCCGGATTCAGGATTTATTTATATAACATCTATTGTAAGGGTTTAACGGAAACTTCCTTAAAGAAAACAACATCTTTGTCACTGTGGTTTTGTAAACCAATATAGCCCGAATTGGGACGGGGTCCACGACAAGGTTCGAAGCTGAATTTCTTGGGTGGGACAGGATCACCCTCCGTGTAGTCAGTAACCTTTACGCCGTTAATATACACAATAGTTCTTGGCCCTTTTAACGTTATCTCCATAGTGTTCCATTCAGGTCCCGGCTTTCCCGGTTTTGCCAGGGGTTTTGTCAGGGAATATAATGTGCCGGTAATATGGTAATCATTTTCATTGGAGAGATCCGGACGATTATCAATCTGGACTTCATATCCATAATTTACCGGCATCCATGCTTCACAGGGCTTAACAGGTATCCGGATGAATACGCCTGAGTTATCATTTTTATCGCGCATTTTATAAACTACGCGGATTGTACAATTCCCAAACTTTTCACCTTCCCAGTATAACAAACCCATACCCCCATGGGTGCGGATCAGGCCGTTCTCAACCGACATATATCCCGGCCCCACATGTTTCCAGCCTGTCAGGTCCTTGCCATTAAAGAGTTGTCTCCATTCTCCTTTTGTACTTTTCCGGGGAGTGGACCGCTTCGGATTAATACCGGTAAAACTCATAAGTAGTACCGATACAAATAATAATGTTCCCAAAAAGAACCGTTTAATACCTGTTTTTTTCATTTTTTTATCTTTTAAATTAAACATAAAACAAAACTGTCAGATCATGGAATGATACAACACATTAAAGTTAAGCATAAATTATAACCGTTGCACTTCTTTTTGATTTTTCTTAGCATAATTGGGTTATTACTGTTTCATCACTAATAAGTGTACTTCTTATATTAGTCAGAGAGAAGTATATTGAGAGAAGTACATTGTAAGTGAGCTATATTCCATGGGACAGGAAGTCAGTAAGATCCGTGATGATCCTGTTTCCTTTGGAAACAATAACAGATGCCCTGACATGTTTGAGGCTTTCCGGATCGATGGTTTTCAGGAATGCTGGCAGATTCAGTGAGTCGGGGATGGATTTTGTGAGGTTGTTCTTACGTATCAGTTTATTGAGGATCCGGATCTTTTCATATTGCCGGATACCTTCACGCAGCCGTTCAAAACGGACGGAAGGGTAAGGCCCGGGATAAACCAGATAAGTATCTCCCGACGACCAGGTGACAAACCGGGAATCATGCAGCGGGTCTTCCGGCCAGGAGTTATAGGCCCAACGCAGGAAACCATCCAATCCCAGGGCAGCAGCCATCCAACCTTCGTAAGCTGATTCGGCCGGAGGCGAGAAAGTAAAATTATTGGGTTTCTTTATACCGCAGGCTACATAATAGGTAGTGACCTGTCCGTTCTTTCGTCGTTGTGCAGCGATTTCCGGGGTGTTGTTATTCAGAAAATTATAATTGTAACTAAAATCATATATAGCCGGTGTGATATCTTTAAAATAATGGCCTGCCAGCGCCAGCTTAAACTCAGGTGCTGTACGATGAAGGAATGCAATCAGGTTTTTTGTGTCTTTACGGCCTCTTTCGTCCAGGGCAATGACCGTTTTGTCCAGCCATCCCATCTCGCGGAGGTGTTCCCTGAAATCCTGCAAAAAAGGACGCCAAAGAGCTTCGTAAGTCTTGCTCCCCGGTTTACACGTCACAGTAACAAAACCGGCTGAGTCCTGATCGAAATAACGGAAGTGATTTCCCCAGGGGACCATGGTGTAACAGTTGATCTGGTCAGTGATGCCACATTCCAT
>WFSC01000199.1 GCA_015486185.1 Bacteroidales bacterium
AAAAAAAAATAAAAAAAAAAAAAAAAAAAAAAAAAAAAACACATTTTTCTGGTTATTCTGGCTGTTAATTTTGCATTCGACGGTTGTCATACTGCAACCAAAAAACAATCTGTCAATCCAAATCTTTGTGTAGGAGCCTGCCAGACACCGGAACAGGGAAAGGCACAATTGGAAAAGTTTGCTTCCGGGTATCATACCGTAAGGGAATGGGAAGAACGTGCACAAAAAACCCGGGAAGTCTTCAGGCAGGGATCCGGCATTGACAGTGTCCTGAAAAAATACCGGCATCTTCCTTTCAGGGCCATTATTAATCATAAGCATATCATGGACGGATATACCGTTGAGAACATAGCTATAGAGGGCATGCCGGGGCATTATATTACCGGGAATCTTTATAAACCGGAGAAAATTCAGGGGAAGGTCCCGGCCATTCTTTGTCCTCACGGGCACTGGTATTATCCGGACAATTACGGACGTTTCCGGCCGGATATGCAGAAACGGTCTGCTGCCTTCGCCCGGATGGGAGCCATAGTATTTGCCTATGACATGATCGGCTACGGAGAATGTACCACCTACCGTCATGATGATCCGCTGGCTCTGCAGATACAAACCTTTAACAGCATCAGGGTCGTGGATTATCTCTGCTCACTCGACTGTGTGGATACGTCTCGTATCGCGGTGACCGGTGCTTCGGGAGGAGGGACCCAGACCATTTATCTGTCATTGATCGATCCGCGGATAAAAGTATCAGTCCCTGTGGTAATGGTCTCTGCTTATTTTTACGGGGGTTGTATTTGCGAGAGCGGGATGCCGGTAGCACGCAGCGCCGATCACGTGACCAACCTGGCTGATATGACAGCGACCTTTGCCCCCAAACCCCTGTTGATTGTCTCTGACGGTAAGGATTGGACCCGTTTTGTACCGGAAACGGAATATCCCTATATCCGGAATGTATATAAATTATACGGTGCGGAAAACAATGTGGAAAATGCCCATTTCCCAAAAGAAGGCCACGACTATGGTTTTTCAAAGCGTAAAGCGGTTTATCCTTTTATGGCCAAATATCTGGGGCTGGATTTCAACAGGATACTCAATGATTCGGGGAAGGTGGATGAAAGCTTCGTTACACCGCTGGCTATTGAGGAACTGAAGGTGTTCCCTGACAAACCCATAGCGTTCCTGTGTGGAAATGTACGTTACAATCCTTCTTATTCCTTGTATGATAAAAAAAGAAAGAAATGATCTCCTCCTTTGGCTTAAAGGATATTTTTCGTGGCAGTGGCATTTTTTTTGTATTAATTCACTAACTTGTAAACGCGTATATTCTTGATAATGTTTAACTAAAAAAAGGAGGAAAATAAAATGATAGATTTCATAAAAAAGGGTTTGCTGACAGGGATCGGGTTAGGATTACTAACCAAAGAAAAAGTACAGGAAATTGCCAAAAAAGCTGCTGAAGAGGCTAAATTATCCGAGAAAGAAGGACGTAAACTGGCTGATGAACTACTGAAACAATCCAGGGAAGCAAAGGAACAGCTCGAAGAAAAGGTCAATGAGCAGGTAAAAAAGAGCATTGATAAGATGGGCCTGGCAAAAAAGGAAGATCTTGAAAAACTGCAGAAACAGGTAGATAAGCTGCAAAGGCAGTTGAATAAACAGACAAGTACGAAAAAATGATCCGTAAGATCGGTATTATTGGCAGGACATACCGCCATACCAACCGCTATCTTGAGATCATCAAAGTCCTTATTAAGTATGGTTTTGCCGATCTTGTTGCCCAGTCGGGACTTGAGAATATCTTTGACTTTGGGAGAAAAATCGTTTTCAGGAAAGCGGATTCTGAAATAACACGCCTCTCACGCTGGCAACGCATCCGGCTTGTCCTGGAAGAACTGGGGCCGACTTTTATTAAGTTTGGTCAGATCATGAGTACCCGTGCCGATCTTATTCCCCTGCCATTAATTCAGGAACTGGCAAAATTGCAGGATTCCGTACCTCCGTTTCCGGGAGAAAAGGCCATTGGTGTGGTTGAACAGGAACTGGGGAGACCCGTTTCCGAAATATTTGAAAACTTTAGTCCGGAGCCTGTGGCTGCCGCTTCCATTGCACAGGTTCATAAGGCTACTTTGATCGGGGGAGAGGATGTCGCTGTGAAAATTCAACGTCCGGGCATAACAAAAACCATTGAGGTGGATCTGGAAATTATGCTGCACCTTGCTTACATGATGGAAAAGCATGTGGCGGAAATGAAATCATTTAATATTGTAAAAATTGTTGAGGAATTTGACAATGCGATCCACAGGGAATTGAATTTTGCCATTGAAGCTTCTAATATTGAACGGTTTGGAAAATATTTTCAGAAAGATCCTACGATATATGTCGCCAAATGTTATCGCGAATACAGTACAAAGAAAGTACTGACGATGGAATTTATTGAAGGGATCAAAATTTCGGATATAGAGCAGTTGGAAGAACATTCTCTTGACAGGAAACTTATTGCCAGAAGAGGAGCGGAGCTGGTCCTGAAACAAATCTTTGAATTCAGGTTCTTTCATGCGGATCCTCATCCGGGAAATGTCTGGGTACTTCCCGGGAATGTGATCTGTTTTCTGGACTTCGGAATGATGGGAACCCTTACGCGGAAAACAGGAGAACTGATCACAAATATTGTGGTAGGTGCGGTCAATCAGGATACAGATAAAATAATAAGAAGCCTGCTCAGACTGTGTGATACCGAAGGAGAGGTAAATACCAGAAAACTTGATTTACAGATAACCGAGATCATTGACAGATACCTTGATCAGTCGTTGAAACAAATGGATATGTCGGCCCTGATCAATGATTTGCTAAGAATATTCCCTGAAAATAATCTGATCATACCCTCCGATCTTTTTTTACTGGCAAGATCATTGTTACTGTTGCAGAGCAACGGGGAGATGCTTGATCCTGACTTTAATGTAACTCAACAGATAGCGCCCTACCTGAAAAAGATGATGCGGGAACGCCTGCATCTACGCAAAATAGCAAAAGATCTGTTCATTTCATCAGAAGAGTTGATAGAACTAAGCAGAGAGTTGCCTCTTGAGATCCGGGAGATCATTGAAAAGATAAGAAACGGGACCATCAAGATTGATATCGAACATAAAGGACTTAAACCCATGTTGGATACGCATGAAAGGATCAGTAACCGGATCACCTTCTCTATCGTTATTGCCTCCATCATCATAGGCTCCTCCCTGTTGGTCTTATCCAAAGTGCCTCCCTTATGGAACGATATACCGGTCATCGGACTTATTGGTTTTCTTTCGGCGGGTATTCTTGGTTTCTGGCTTCTTATTTCTATTCTGCGACATGGTAAAATGTGATTAAATGATCCTCAAATTTTAAATATGGCAACACGTAGAAATTTTATCCGCATGGCCGGTGCAGGAACACTGGCTGCAACAGCATGGCCCGGAATTGCTGCTTTGGGCAGACAGCCTGAAAGAGCAGGTGAAAACAAAAAGATCCGCATCGGCATTATCGGAGCGGAAAATTCTCATACCCGTAACTACGGGAAGATATTTAACATAGAAAAACGTTTTCCGGGTGTTGAGGTGAAATATGTATGGGGAGAGACTGAGGCCTTTGCCTTACGGGCTCAAAAGGAAGGAGGTATTCCTGATATCGTGAAGGATCCGGCAGAGATGATGGGAAAAATAAATGCACTTATCGTGGATCATCGTCATCCCAAATACCACTTGCCGGCAGCCCTGCCTTTTGTGGAAGCAGGTGTCCCCACATTTATTGACAAACCTTTTTGTTACCGGGCAGAAAAAGGAAAAGCTTTTTTGGAAAAAGCCATGGAAAAAGGTACACCGGTAACCTCCTACAGCAGCATTGCACAAAGTGATGCTACCTTTGATATCCGTGACCAGGTAAAAGGAATGCAGGATATTGAGCAGGTAGTACGATATGGCGTGAACCGTGCCGGTATGCACAATCAATATGGCGGGATATTTTTTTATGGCGTGCATACCGTTCAACCCCTGATGTATATTTTCGGGGATGATATCCGGGAGGTACGAATGACTGAGAACGGCGGGAACTGGACCGCCAGTATGGCATACGGGAACGGCCTGTTGGCTACATTGGTCTTTACAAAAGGACATTATGGGTGGGATACCTACGTGACCGTGAAAAAAGGTGTACAAAAACTGGTTTCCCGTGTGCCTGAGTCAGACCCTCCGCGGCAATATGCCGATATGGTACATATGTTCCGTACCGGTGAACTTCCCCGCACCTATCAAAGCATCCTGGATGGTGTATCCGTTCTCGAAGCTATGGAAAGGTCGGTGGAAACGAAAAAATGGGAAGAGGTTAAGTTTGTGAAGATATGATAAAATATACCTTCCGGATCAGGATTCCGTATATTTATCCAGGATTTTCAGATACATGCGGGGGTCGGGCCGGTAACGGAAATTATTGGTTTCGTGGGTAAAGAGAATCTCTCCCTGCTCGTTGCAGATAATAAGGGTTGGATAAACAGTGTCTGAATGATAACCGAACAAATGCAACCCGGCCGGTGTACCGCTTTTGTGAAGGATACCCAGCTTTTTTGCTGCCCGGTTTTCAGGATCCGCCAGAAAATGGACCGGGATTTTATATTTTGCAGATAATTTTTTAGACAAGGAACGAGGCTGAGAACTGATAATGTATATTTCCACCCCTCTTTTCTTAAGCTCGTCATAATATTTAGCCAGTTCGTTGATCTGTGCTATGCTATGGGACGACCAGTTTCCCTGATAAAAAAGGAGCAGGCTTTTCCGGCCTTTTAATTGAGAAGAATCGAAAGGCTTACGATCCAGCGTCTGCAACTGAAATTCCGGTAGTATCTGGCCTTCCCGGATATATTCACTGGCCTTGCGTCCCAGTCTGGAATACCAGGTTTCATACAGAAACCAAAAGCCATACGTGAAAGCAGATAACCAAACCGTTGTTTTGTCAAATTCACCGGTATGGGTAAAAGCGGGAATCATGGTAAAGACAAAACCCAGCAGGATCAGATAAGAGACCAGCCATAGTTTGCCGGTGCGGGGCCTGGGCTGGGCATAACTCCAGATATAATACATAAACGGGGAAAATACGGAAACTTCAACCCCCAGCCATCCCCATGAAAAAGGTTCGGAAAAAAGCCAGTAGGTTGCGATGATTAATAATACAGCCAGGTAGCTTAAAAATAATGTGATAAAAATGGATTTCAGTCGGTTCATTATTCAACGGATTAGATATTCTTATCAAAAGTAATAAAAATCCCCGGACAATTATGTACAAAAGTGGGTTAAAACCCATATAGGGTAATGAGGTATGACTAACCCCGGGCTTAAGCCCGGGGTTACTGAAAAAGAAATAACCCATGGGCTTTAGCCCACTACATAAATAATTGATACGTAATAAAATAATAGCCGATTATTCCGGCATTAATTAAACATATTAACCGGATATCAGTGATTACTTTATAAGGAGCTGTAATATCTATTTATGTCACCAATGGAAAAGTATTAAAAATCCTTGTTATTTGGATACAGGTGTTCGACCCACGTGACATGGAATGATATGTTGAAAAACACATAAAAAAATTTGGAAATAAAAAAAACAGCATATTATCTTTGCACAACTTTGCAAGTGTGCAATAAAGAAATGTTTTATGGGGCCAATGAATAAATACCGGGAAAAACATTGTGGAGCGGATGAGCGGGCCAATCCCTGTTCCCGTTTATTTAAGGTACTGGCCAGTGATCAGCGATTAAAGATATTGATCATGCTTAAGGAAGGGGAGAAAAGTTCTGCTGAGATCTGTGAGCAACTGGGGCTGGACCCCTCGGTTGTTTCCAGGCATCTGACCATGATGCGGAATTTCAGGTTGATCGCAACCCGTAAGGAAGGGAATAATCTGTATTATTCTATCGCTGATCCCAGAATACTTGAGATCCGGGAATTGGGAAAACAGATCATTTCAGATTTATATCAATGGAACCTTAATAAGATGGATTGATTTTTTTTTATAACATAGCGATTGCAAGATTGTGCAATTGTAAATATGCAAAAAGAGAATAATATAATGTGAAACGTTAAAAAAAGAAAAAAGATGAAAAGATTTGGAATTATTGTTGTAACGATTTTACTGGCTGGAACAGGATTGTGGGCACAGAAACAAAAACCAATGCCGAGACCTCCTATATACGGCATACCGGCCAAGACCTTACCCAAAGGTTTATGGATTATACGGGGTTACTGGATCCATCCGTTTTATAATAAAAAACTGGATACCAATACCGGCGAGATGATCCCAATGCCGGATAATATGTCATTCTCATCAAATACGGTCATTGCAAAAGCCAGGTACGGGTTCACTTCGAAGTTAACCGGCATACTGAATGTCCCGTTTGTAGATAACAGAATGACAACTCCTGATATTGTCAAAACAGGAACAGGGGTTGGAGATGTTGTAGGAGCATTATTATGGAAATTCCACCAAAATAAAGATAAAAAATTCATAACATCCCTGTTGTTTTATACCAAATCACCGGTTGGCAGGTCATCCGGCCTTTCTGCCGAACAGCTCCCGCTCGGGACCGGGTCTTTTGATGCCGGCCTGGCGCTGTTGCCTGAAAAAGAATTTGGGAAATGGGATATGCGTTGGTCTGCTTTTTATGTATTACGCGGGAAGAATCGTTCTGGAGTAAATCTGGGAGACGTTATGCAGCTTTCCTGGAGCACGGCTTATAATGCCAGCCAACGGTTTATCGGAGAAGCATCCCTGGTATATAAACAAAGTTGGGAAAACCATAAAGACGGATCGGCGATAGACGGATCGTCTATTCATCAGTTTCAATTAATTCCTGGTGCACAATACCGGATAGCCAGGACATTTCTTGTCCAGGTTGCCTTACCCGTTACTCTGAGTGCCAAGACACCGTTTGGCAGTACCGTAGGGTCCTGGCTTGGATTATATTATCTTTTCTGAAACAAATCATTACTTATTTAATTTTTATAAAAAAGGAGGATTAAATCATGTATAAGAAAGTTCTTTATCCAACAGATTTCAGCGAAAATGCCGAGAAGGCATATGAATATGTTAAAAAGCTTAAAGAAGCAGGAACCAAAGAGGTTGTGATCGTCCATATAGTTGAAGACCGAAAGATCAATGAATACTGGGATGTACAATTGCAGATAAACGGCGGTAAACCGGGAAGGGCTAAGGAACATGCCATTAAAAAGATCCTTGCAAAGGTTTACGACAAGCTGAAAGAAAAAGAAAAAGAATTGCAGCAATTGGGATTAAAAGCCAGCATTCTTGTCGAGCAGGGGCCGGTGGCATCCAAACAGATCTGTGAAGCCGCCAAACAAATGAAGGTATCTTTGGTTGTACTGGGATATACCGGAACCAGTCCGCTGCGCGGATATTTTATGGGAAGTACGGTGCGGCATGTGGTAGAATTATCTCCGGTATCGGTTTTGGTGGTTAAGTAAACAGATTTATTAGTACAAAGAAAAAACAGAAAGAATTAAGGAGGAAAAGAGATGACATTAGCTTCATTTGATAAGAAATTTAAACAATCGTTGCCAATATGGATCATACTCATGTTATTTGTGGGATTCGGTTTTGGCCTGTGGAGTCCACATGCTGCAAAATCCCTGAAATCATGGATATTTCCCTTATCGTTTACCATGATCTACATGATGTGTATTCCTTTACGTATTGAGGCCATTCTGGATGTGTTCAAGCGCCCCAGGGAATTACTTATTGCCTTGGGCATGAGCTTGATATTTGCTCCTTTGTTTATGTGGCCCCTGGGATATGTATTTTTGAGGAATGAGTCTATCATCTTTGCCGGTATTATCCTGGCCAGTCTGGTCCCCCCCGGAGGACTGACAGCTTTTTGGGCCGGCATAATGGATGCTGACGTATCCCTGGCACTTATGGTTGAAATGTTTGCATTGATATTAAGTATCATATGGATCCCTTTTGGTATGAAATTATTGGGGGGCACCATGGTGACCATAAAATTCATGTTCCTGGTTGAAAAGATCCTGATCCTGATCATTGCTCCTATTATCCTGGGTTATCTGACCCGTTTGTTGATTGTGAAATATAAAGGAGAAAGAGGATTTATGGAATGGAAACCGGTTTTTTCCATTATTTCAGGATTGGCTGCCTTAATGATCGTTTTCATTGCCCTTGCCATGAAAGCACCTGCCATCCTTAAACATCCATTGATCATTGTGATGCCGGCCGTTGTAGCCCTCTTGTATTATTCCATTACTTTTATTTTTACGGGATGGGCATCTATTAAAGTGCTAAAAATAAAATACGAAAAGGCGGTGCCCATTGTCTATGCTACGGGGACCAAAAATCTTTCCATTGCCATGGCCCTGGCAATTATCGCTTTTGGTCCGCAGGCAATCCTGGGTATCATTGGTTGTTCCATCTTTCAAATGCCTATAGCCTCACTGTATTACAAGCGTATGTTAAAATATAAACCCGTTGAAACATAGATTTTTTACCTGGTGATAACGATTAAAAATGAACAATATGAAAAAAGAAGAAAAACCAATAACCATCTCCATAGCCAACTGTGCCGGCCGTTCCAATACCGGCCAGATGTCTCTGGAGATTGCCAAAAAACTCGATAAAGCATTACCCTATGCTAATATAAACTGTCTTCCGGCCATTTTTCCGAAATTAAAGCCCATGCAAAAATTTGCAGAAGCGGATGCCATCGTGGTTATTGACGGCTGTAATGAACATTGTGTTCTGGAAACGATTAAACTGGGTGGATATAAACCGGCCATTCATGTATCTGTGGATGACACCTTTGGTATTGAAAAAACGCCGGGACTTGACTACAATGAAAAAGTCATGAATGAATCGGCAGATAAAGTTATTGAAATGGTCAGGGAGCTATATGAAAAATTGAAATTAAAAAAAGAAATGGATGCTGTAAAAAAATAGAACAGGAAATTTTATAAATTCTTTAACTAGAAAAATAAGGAGGACATAATTATGCCGGATCCAAAATTTACCAAACCGTGGCACGGGATACCGAGAGAAGAGATCGACTGGCATCCCACCATCAATGAAGATGCCTGTATCGGTTGCGGCACCTGTGTGACAGGTTGCAGCCGGCTGGTGTATCGTTTCGACTATGGAAAAAACAAAGCGGTGGTCGCTGACCCGCTCAACTGTCTGGTGGGTTGTACGACCTGCTCTAATACCTGTCCTGCCCATGCCATCAGTTTCCCGCCGTTGGAATATGTAGCTGATCTGTTGAGCAAAGCGGAAACACATCATCATGTGGAAGATGAGCTGGTGGAACGCAAAGAACAGCTTTTCTGGAGGGAAGAGATTCCGGATGAAGAAAAAGTAAAACATTTGATCGTTGACTCGATAGAAAAGATAAGTGATAAAAATATGATCATTACGCTCAGGCCAAAAAGCGAAGCGGATTGTACCTGCCAGTTTACGCCGGGTCAGTATATGGCATTACGCATACCAGGAAAAGACTGGACCGCCAGAGCATATTCCATTGGCAGTGCTCCCAGAAAAGACGGGAGTTTTGAGGTCGATCTCCGGAGGGTGGAAGGAGGAAGATTTACCACCTGGGCTTTTGAGGAAATGAAAGCAGGGGATGAACTGGTTGGCATCGGACCCATGGGGGGATTCTGGCTAAGATCGGCTCCGGGCACGCCGTTGTTGTTTGTAGGCAGGGGCACCGGTTTTGCCCCCATCAAGGCGATGATAGAACAACAGATGGAGTTTAATCCATCCCGGAATATGATGCTTTACTGGGGCGTAACCGATACTTCGGACTTTTTCCGGCTGGAGAAATTACAGGAATGGAAGCAGAAAAATCCGGATATGAAGATCGTTTTGACAGCCCGGACCCTGTCAGATGGCTTCCAACCGCCTGAGGGCATCCTGTTCAGACAGGGAACGGTCTATGATGCATTGGCTTCCGAACCGGCCGTGTTAACCCATTGGGATATTTATGTGGCAGGACCGACAAAAACAGTACGTTCCGTTTTGGATGTACTGAGAAACAAAGGAGTACCGGAAAAAAATATTTACACCGACTCCTTTGGAGGATAAAATGGTTTATATTTACGGATTGGTTATTTAATAAACATAAAATAGTGGAGGATAAAAACGGGGTCAAAAAAACCAAAGTCTCATTGGTAAGATTTACCTGGGCTTTTTTCAAGATCGGTCTGACGGCTTATGGCATGGCCATCCTTCAGCAGATCAAAACGCTGATCATCGGGAATAAATGGCTCAGTCGCGACGAGGTGGATGAAGGGATAGCCATGGTACAGTTTTATCCCGGTCCCATCATGTATAACCTTACCACGTACTGTTCTTACCGCCTGAAAGGATTTACCGGAGGTGCCCTCGCCACCTTCTTTTTTATTCTGCCTTCCTATTTGCTGATCCTGTTGCTATCCTGGTTGTATTTTGCCTATGGTACCATAGCCTGGGTTCATCCTCTGTTCCTGGCACTGGAAGCCATGGTTATCGGTGTGGTGGCACAGGTACTGCTGGATTTTGCCAAACGTTATATACAGAACGGAGAACAGGCGATCATAGCAGGGACAGCTTTTGTCCTTTTGCTTTTTAAGGTAAATGCCCTGTTCGTAATCCTGATAGCGGTATTACTTGAATACATTTTTCGTGCCTTAGGGAAAGGGAACGAACCGGAGAAGCAAGCGAATGACAAGAAAGAAGGGTCTGTTCTTCCCGGAAAATTTTCCACGCGCTTAACGGGGATTATTATTACCGGGATTGTTTTTGCAGGTATTTTCCTGATTGGTTTTTTAAGTCACAACATTCTGGGGCAGTTGTTATTCTCTATGTTCAAGGTGGGAGCCGTAGCCTTCGGCAGCGGCTTTACCATCATGCCGTTGTTGCAACAGGAAGCGGTAGTTTCGCACCATTGGCTCACCATGCAACAGTTTGCCGATGGGATCGCATTCGGACAGATCACCCCGGGACCCTTTTTGATCACGGCAACTTTTATTGGTTACAAAGTGGCCGGTTTCTGGGGCAGTGTGGCCGCCACCTTCGGTATGTTCTTCCCTTCTTTCTTTTATACACTGGTGGTAACAGAAGTCTATAATAAGATCAGACATTACCGCCTGATCCGTTTTTTCATCACCGGTATTATGAGTGCCTTTACGGGCATGCTTTTATGGGTTTTGTTAAATCTCGGCCAGGTCAGTCTGACCTCCCCAATCCTGTACATTTGGGCAGTGGCTGCTTTTATAGGAGTACGTTATTTCAAATGGAATATCCTCTGGATCTTTCTGGCAGGCATCGCAGCAGCCCTGGCATTGTATTTTGCAGGAATTCCGTTGGCGTGAAGCTCGAAGTTCGAAGGGAGGAGGGAGGAATGATGGAAAGTTGGAATAATGGAAAGATGGAGTAATGGGGAAAGGGAATGACTCCTGAATGATGAATTCTGAATGTTGAATGATGATTTCTGAATTATCAGGGGAGGCTTCACGCAATGATCGCAAAGTAAAACGCAAAGCACGCAAACTTTGGAATGGCTATACAAGGCACCTGTCTGCTGCAGGCAGGACAGTAATAAGGCAGAAGGCAAAAGGAAGCTCCCCGTCCGAACGGACGTTCGTCTGGGCGTGGCAGCACCCAGCACCTAGCACCACCAACTTTAAACTTTAGGCACTTTAGCGCATTTTAAATGAAGTATTAAATACCTATTTAAATAGGTAGAATGACCAGTTGATGAGTTGATAAGTTTATAAGTTGAAGAGCTGCTTCCAACAACTATATGACAATACAAGGCAAAAGTAATAAGGCAGAAGTAAAAAATCTACTATGAATGACTACCTAATTTCGTGAGCAAAGCGAACTAATTTCTATTGTATAACCATTGTATGACAACCGAATGACAACCGAATGACAACCGTATGACAACCGAATGACGATTGAATATCGAATAACGAACACCGAATATCGAATTTTGATTTTTTAATGATGATTGACGAATGACTACCTAATTACTACCTAATTTCGCGACCATCGGGAGCAAATTTCTACTTAATTATAATTAAGAATCTATTTCCGGGGGAAAAATGACAAAAAACATTATTTGTTCGAAGATAGTCATTGTATATTTGCGATAAATATTTTGTTAATTAAAGAACAACAAAGAATAATTGGTTTTGCTATGGGATATATAATTATTTATAAAATATATAAAGGGAAAGACTGTAATGGTCTATAT